>CAZFWZ010000007.1:0-39765 GCA_964522765.1 uncultured Caulobacterales bacterium
CGCAATTTGCAGAGCTTGAAACTCTCGGCGAGCTGACCAAAGTCGCGTGGGCCAAGGGCTGCCAAGTCATGATCGAAGGCCCCGGCCATGTGCCGATGCACAAGATTAAAGTGAATATGGATAAACAGCTCAAGGAATGCCATGAAGCGCCGTTCTATACGCTTGGGCCGCTGACGACCGATATCGCGCCCGGCTATGACCATATCACAAGCGGGATTGGCGCGGCCATGATTGGCTGGTTTGGAACGTCTATGCTGTGTTACGTGACGCCCAAAGAGCACCTTGGCCTGCCGGACCGCGACGACGTGAAAGTCGGCGTGATTACTTATAAACTCGCGGCACACGCGGCAGATCTGGCCAAGGGCCACCCCGCCGCGCAAATCCGTGATGACGCACTTTCGCGCGCGCGCTTTGAGTTCCGCTGGGAAGATCAGTTTAACCTCGCGCTTGACCCTGAAACGGCCAAGGACTTCCACGATCAGACCCTGCCCAAAGACGCGCATAAAACCGCGCATTTCTGCTCTATGTGCGGGCCGAAGTTCTGCTCTATGGAAATCACCCGCGAAGTGAGGGAATATGCTGACGGCCTGTCAGATAATGAAAAAGCCGCGCTTTACCCTGCGGATGTGCAGCAAGGCATGGACGAAATGTCAGCAAAGTTCAAAGAGCTTGGCGGGCAGATTTATCTCAATGCCGACGGCACGAAGCGGGAGCCTATAGATTAGAGATGATAACAGCTTACACCGCGAATACGCCCAATGGCGTTAAAGTTACCATCGCGCTGGAAGCGCTCGGGCTTACGCGCGGGGTGGATTATGAGCTTGAAATTTTTACCTTAAGCGAGCGCAAGCATAAGGAACCAGATTACCTTGCCGTGAATCCTAATGGCCGCATCCCTGCGATTGTGGATCACACAGACGGCGGAGACATCCGCGTGTTTGAGAGCGGGGCGGTCCTCCTTTATCTGGCGGAAAAATTTGGCGGATCACTCCCCAAAGACCCCGCCGCGCGTATCGAGGCGATTAGCTGGACCTATTTTCAAACGGGCGGCATTGGCCCGAATATGGGGCAGGCGGGCTACCTTAAACGCCAAGGGGACACGGCTGGGTTTGAGCGTTTTAATAAGGAGAGCCACCGCCTCGTGTCTGTCATGGAAAGCGTGCTCAGCGGCGCGGATTACCTCGCGGGCGGCGAGTTCTCTGTAGCGGATATTATGAACTTCGGCTGGCTCGACCGCGCCCCGTCTTATATGGATTTTGATCTAGAGCCTTATCCCGGCGTCAGGGCTTGGCTCACCCGCCTCCGCGCGAGGGACGATGTGCAGCGGGGGTTGGCGGTTTTTGATAGTTAATTAAAAGCGGCCGCGCGGCGCTACGCTACCAAATTCAACGCCCTTGCGCGCAGGGCTGCAGTGACGCGGTCATTTGTTTGCAGCTTGAGGAAAATGCCTTTGATATAGCTGGCCACTGTATTTTTGCTGATATCTAAGATGATGCCAATTTCCGGATTTGTTTTTCCAAGGACAACAAGTTCAAGCACGTCTATTTCGCGTTTTGTGAGTTTTACGTTATCCTGAAGATCGTTTAGTATCAGGCAATACCGAACATGCAGCATTTGAAGCATAGCGTGAACTTGCCATTCAAATAGCGGGTCGAACTGATCTTTGGCTTTGCCAAAGGTGACAAAGGCATAACCTTTTCGGTCCGCGGGGCCATAAAGCGCAAGCAATAACCCATCACCCGTTAAATCTAGTAAGGCTTGAATATTGGCTGCATGGACCGGGATGTTTTTGACCAATTGATGCTCGAGCAAATCGGATAGCCATATAGGGGTTCCCGCAGAAAAGGCGGCGACAACACCAGGGTCATCTCGATTGAGCTTAGAGCTGTCCAAAAACTTTTCGAGGACTTGCGGTAAATTGTAACTGAAATGCCGCGGCAGGCTTTTGTGATCATTGGCCCCAGGACCAGAGATATGATGGTAACTTACCATTTTCATATCCGTATTTTCGATTGCGGCACTGAGCAGCTGCTGGATGGAGGCCGCGTCTTGTATCTCTTCAATAACGGCCATAAGCTGTAGCGGACATAGACGTGTTTTATCTTGTGGCTCTGTCATTTTTCTCACATTATGATTACAAAATCATGAGTGGTGTTGACCAATTATATATACCTGTCAATAATAATAGGTATTAAAACAACGCTATCAATTGGTCATACCAATTGGAAAATGTCATGGGGTTAAGACTAACCTCTTAACCTCTTAACCTCTTATTTGTTCACCAATTCCATGCTGAGTTCCATCGACTTTATCCGCGCCGCTTGATCATAAAACGGCATACTTAGTATCATTTCATCCGGCTGTAACTCTCGCTTAAAGCTGTCCATTTGCTCGGCGACTTGCTCAGCTGTGCCGGCGGCGGTGCAGGCTAGCATGGCCTCTAGGTGCGGGCGAAGTTCGGGCGGGACCTCAAACCCTTCCACGGGGGCGGGGATTAATCCGCGCGTATTGGTGATGATACCGATGAAGGCTTGCAGGAGGGTGGAGAGGTGAAATGTCGCCTCGTCCTCAGTCTCGGCGGCAAAGACATTGCATGCCATCATGAAATAGGGTTTGTCTAAAAACGTTGAGGGCTGAAAATCTCGGCGGTAAATCTCTGCGGCCTCGCGCAACATTTGCGGGGCGAAGTGGGAAGCAAAGGCGTAGGGTAATCCCAAATGGGCGGCGAGCTGCGCGCCAAATAGGCTGCTGCCGAGTATCCAAACGGGGACTTCCGTACCTTCGCCGGGTATCGCGCGCACGCCTAAGTTTACCGACGCGTTTTCAGGTTTAGCAAGCAGGGACATCAGCTCGACGACATCATTGGGAAAGCGCTGCGCGGCAGCGGGACCGTCTTTGCGAAGGGCGCGAATGACGTTTCTATCCCCGCCCGGCGCGCGGCCTAGTCCCAAATCTATGCGGCCGGGGTGAAGGGTGGCAAGCGTGCCGAACTGCTCGGCAATGGTCAGCGGGCTATGGTTTGGCAGCATAATCCCGCCAGAGCCAAGCCGTATGGTTTTCGTCTGCGCCGCAATATGAGCGATGAGCACAGAGGTGGCGGAACTGGCGACACTGGCCATATTGTGATGCTCGGCATACCAGACGCGGTTATAGCCAAGCTGTTCAGCCGCCTGCGCAGTGGTCACGCAATCCTCAAAGCTTTGCGCGATGGAGCCGCCGTCGGTAACGCGAGCGAGGTCAAGGATGGAGTAGGGGGTGGTCATAGATTTATGTTGGCGTCTTGGGCGCGCGAAAGCAATCCCGCGCGGGCGCTTAAGTGATTTAATCCCCGCATATGCCTTTCATCCTATCTTACACAGGCCTAGTGCATTAACAGACCGCTTCATCAGCTGTTGCGCTAGGCCCTTAGATTGCGCGCTTCGCCGATGAACGGAGAGGGCGGGTCTTTTAACGTTGAGACGGCTACGCCCGAGCACCTTGCGCCTAGAACGGCCATGATGAGATGGGTAAAGAGTTACGCTAAATAGAACCGGACGTTATCAAAAATAAGGCTGCGAGGCGATGCTCTTGCGAAACACAACAAACCATACGGTATCCGGCAAGGATGTCGCCTCGCGGATGTTTAATCCCCGCGTATTTGCAAAGCAATGCGCAAGAGCTGTCACGTGATGGGCCGCCGCAACAACCTGCTACGAGATTTGCAAAACATGATGACCAGCCGTGGAATCAGGGAGGTTTCATGTCGTTTGGGTTTGAACTTAATCTGACGTGGTGCTTCAGGGCTCGTTCAGTTTGCATCTTCTAATGTTGACTTACTGAGTATCTCTAATCGAGGATTGAGCTATGAGATTTCGATCACTATTGGCAGGTTTTACCGCCGTTATGATGTGTGCCCCCGCGGCATCCGCCTTGTCCTGCATGCGCCCCGATATCGCGCAAACGATGGAAAAAGTTAAAGCAAGCGATGATATGTACTACATCCTTGTCGGAACGTTTAACTCCACGCCTGTGCCAAAGTCAAAAGCAACATCATCAGGCAAGACGGGCGCGCCTAACGCTCCTGTCAGAGTTATAAACGGTGTTGGTCCTCATAACGTTCAAGCTTGGTTTGATGGACGTATTTTGTCCAATGACGCGCGCTATGACAGCCCTGTCTCGCACATGCCCATTGATGTGGCCGTGAGCTGTGCTGGGCCTTGGTGCGGCAGCGCCCCAGCTAATGAGCGTAAGGTTATAGCATTTGTCAAAGCCCGCCCCTCCCAATCTATGTTGCTTGAAGCAGGCCCGTGTCCTGATAAGGTGCATAGCGTTGATGATGGCAAAATTGCGAAACTTCGCAGTTGTTTTGATCAAACATGCGTCTCTGATACGCGGTTTGACAGGCGCTAATACGACTATTTTTGGCCCGTCATCACTAACATTATATCACGCAGGTCAAAGACAAGACAAACTACAATTGTGCCAAAGAGCAGACAGACCCAATAGAAAAAGGCTTTATATTTAATCGTATAATATTGATCTATATCAGCTTTATCGTCGTGATTTCTCGCAGTTTTGGATAAGGTGGTTATCCAAAGATAGACGGCGAGAGGAAACCAAATGAGGATATGAACGATCCCTAAAAGATGTACATTTTCCGTCATCGTCCAGAGGATATAGCCGCCAGATACTGTGCCAATGAGCGCCAAAAGTGTGCGTCGGGCCTGAGCATGATTTTTAACAAAAACGAGCGCGAGCAAGAACATGACGGCCATCCAGCGCATCCATATCTGCACAACTGGCGTGGTTTGCGATTGCAGGGCATTCATTAAATCGCTCATGTTTAACTCCATCAGGCTATACGCATATGATACCCCGCATATAGCTTAGATGATATGTTTAATATGGCTCAATTATGAACGATAATACAGACTATATACTTTCAATTGAAAAAATGGTATAACTCCCCCATCGATTACGGCCAGACAACCCGGCTTGCGGCTTTGCTGACACACTGAGTGACTATTCTTTGATCGACTTCCGCCTAATTCGCGTTGAATTTGGCATATAATGACGTGAAAGGAATACACATGTCAGAAATGAAAGCAGGAACCGTTAAGTTCTTCAACTCCACAAAAGGCTTTGGCTTTATTCAACCCGACGATGGCTCAGGTGACGTGTTTGTTCACATCTCCGCTCTTCACCGCGCGGGCCTTCAAGGTCTTAACGACGGCGACAAAGTATCTTTTGATACAGCTGTAAATGAGCGTTCAGGCAAGACGGCTGTCGAAAACATCACAATGGCCGAGTAATAGGCCCTGCCTACGGGCTAATTATTAGCTCTGCTATAAATTGAAAGCCCGCTAGTTGAAGCGGGTTTTTTATAAAATATCATTGTCTAAAATTTCAAGTCGGTTCGGATCGTCCAGCCAGATCATGGGTCCGTTTTGAAGTTCTATCCATCCTCTAATCCGCACTTTAGCGCCCTCCAAAGTCATCGGGTCGAGGCCAGCACGTTCGAGGCTGCGTCGGTTTTTCTTGGCGACAACAATAGTAAAATCCGTTTTGTAATCTGCGCCAAAATTTAAATAAACTGTGCCCCTCACATCAGCTGCCGATGTTATAATTCCTTCCACGAGCTGAAAGCTATCCACGTCTTGGGCGAGCATATTAGGGTCTGGAGAACGAACGGCATAATAAGGGCTGCCCCATATGCCGCGCTTACTCTCACGCGCTTTACGTTCTGCCGCATATAAGCGCTCGGCGTCTTGCCATGTATCGGGCCACGTATAAACGCGCGCGAGGCCAAAACGCACCATTTCTTCCTGGACCCAAAGGTCACGCTCACCTGCCGCGTTAAGCGTATAGACTTGTGCCAGAGCGCGGCCATAGCGGTCACGCGTTTTGCCGCCATAAAATAATTGTACGCGGCGTTTCTGCGTGAGTGCGGTAAGAGCGGCTTTCGCTTCTTCGCCCATCGGCCAGGCTTTAAACCCTTTTCGGCCTAGCGGTAATTTTGGGGCCTGCATCGCTGATAGGCGAACCTTCAGCCCATCCTCAAGATAGAGCGTGTCGCCATCGAGTACAGAAGATACAACGCCGATTTCGCCTGCTGATAGCTTACTGGTTTTGTTAGCCCCGATTGACGACACAGAAATTAGGGCCGCGCTGGCGACTCCTATGATGCGGCGTAAGTTGCGGCGAGGTGATGTGAAAGGCTTAGCCATAAATCCAGATTGGCTTAAAACTAAGCGCGAGTCCACAGCTGCGCAAACGCCAAGAATAGACAGGCTCTGAGAAAAGATTTACAGACGGCTCCACGTCCCCGTAGCTCAGCCGGATAGAGCAACAGATTCCTAATCTGTAGGCCGGTGGTTCGAATCCACTCGGGGACGCCAGACCTTTTTGCCCATATAAAAAGCCCGCCTCAGGTGAGGCAGGCTTTAATTTACACTACGCGGTGAAACAGATTTAAGGGGCTGATATTTAGTTTGATTTGATGAACTCAACTTCAATTATCAAACTAATATCATCAGCGCTGGGCGCGTATTTATCTATACCGAAGTCGGAGCGTTTGAGCGCGCCAGTCGCAGAAATTCCGAACATCGGTTTTTTACTCCGAAAATGCTCGCCGACTTTATTGAGTTTAACATCAAGCGTAATCGGCTTTTCAACGCCCTTCATGGCTAACATGCCCGTTAGTTTTCCGCTGCCTAGGATAGTTTGGTCAACTTTGGTGCTTTGGAAGGTAATCACAGGGAAGTTTGCCGCATCAAACCAGTCTTCGCTGACTAAATGTTCGTCCCACACATCAACTCCGCTATCAACAGAGGCGACTTTAATTTCGACGCCAACGCCAGACTTTTCCGGGTCCTCATTGTTCAAAACAACCGTTGCACCGAAATCCCCCCAGCGCAAAATTGGCTTAGAATATCCTTGGTGGTTATAAGAAAAAGCAATGTAAGCGTGGCCAGATTCAGATTCGTAAATACCGGCTGGCAGCGTTGAGATGTCCGGCCCAGTGACGGCTTCGGCGGTTTTCGCCGCAACTTCGCCAGCTTTCGAGGCAACCTTGTCAGCTGCGTTTTCAACCTGTCCTGAACAGCCTGCTAATAAGGTCAGCGCAAAGGCTGATGCGGTTATCGTTTTAAGCATAATTATCTCCGTTATTTATACTATTATTGCTTAATTTTCACGAGGCGTAAAGCTAGCAAGTTTTGCGTGGAAAGTGCTCCAGTCATCGTTTTTGTCAATTGGGTCCCAAAGCTCTGCAATTTCGTCGTAAAGCAGGGAGCTTGGCCGCTCTGCATTTGATCCTTCTGAAGTCGGTGTAAACTGGCTAAGCTTTTTGAACCATTCCGCAAAAACCTCGCCCTTATAAAAATCAGCATTTGGAGACGACTTTGCAGTGTTTTCCCGCTCAGCTCCGCCTCCCCAATCATGCCAAAATTGTGGCCACGGTACCTCAGCGGCTTCAAGCCAGCGAAAGGTTTCCATGACAAAGGATATGTCCGCTTCAACTGTTTTAGGTTCTAAGTTAAGGCGTTTAAAGACATGCGTTCTCAGCGCGTCTCGGTAAGCGGGAGTAAATACGTCTAAGGCTGCTATGAGGCTGTCATCTTCCTCAATATGCGAGAGGCTTTGCGCGAGTTGACCTAGGTTCCAATACATACTCTCGGGTTGGCGCGCGAAGGCGTAAAGCCTATTATAATCAAAATATGCAGCGGTAAAGTTCGACTGGAGCGTCGGCAGAAAACGGTAGGGGCCATAGTCAAAGCTCTCGCCCGTAATGTTCATATTATCTGTATTCATAACGCCGTGCACAAAGCCTGCGGCCATCCAGCTAGCAACCGTGTTGGCTGATGCGGTGGCGCAGGCTTTGAGTAATTCTGACGGCGACGAGCTGTCAGGATAAAAATGGGTTTGACAATAATTCACTAGTTTTTCCATATTCGCTTTGTCTTCAAAAAAGGCGAGACGTTGGAAGGTGCCAAAACGAATATGAGAGTGGGATAAACGTGTCATAACGGCCGAGCGCGTGGGAGACGGTTCATCACCGCGGGTGAGCTGCTCGCCCGTTTCAATTAGGCTAAAACTGCGTGAGGTGGGAACGCCAAGGCTTTCGAGATAGGCGGTCGCTAGGACTTCTCGCACCCCGCCAAGTAATGTGAGGCGTCCATCACCTTGGCGCGAATAAGGCGTTTGGCCGGACCCTTTGGTTCCAAGGTCAAGAAGGCGGTTATCTGCGTCGCGTAGCTGCGCAAAAAGAAAGCCGCGCCCATCGCCAATATTGGGATTATACTGTTGGAATTGATGTCCATGATACCGCATGGCAAGCGGCTTTGGCAGATTGTCATCAAGGGGCTCAAAGCGGCCAAAATGGGTTATCCACTCCGCGTCCGATAAAGCGGATAAACCAACGCTCTTGGCGGCCTCGTCATTGCGAAACCTCAGAGTGGTTTCTGGAAAGTTGGCGGACGCAACTGCGTCGTAAAAATCGCCGCCAAGGTTTAGTACCGCTGGGTCTGGCTTATAGGTCATTTAAAGATCAAAGGCCTTTACATGCCAAGCTCAGCCCCAAAATGACTATGGACGTTTGTGTAAAAGGTTTCAGACCGTTTTGCCGCCAACCAAGCCTGAAGTTTAGGGTAGGGGGAGAGATCAACCTTAGCTGTAGCCTCTGGCTCGAGCGCTGCGAGGAGTGATAGGTCCGCTAATGTCAATGTGTCCCCGCACAGAAAAGGAACCTCACTGAGACGGCTTTCTACAAAAGGGAGGTTATCATGCAATAACTTTAGGCCGAGTGCGATAGAGCTCTCATCTACCTTCACACCCATCATAGGCGCGACAACTCTGTTAAACTGAACACGCCCAATATTCACGCGAATATGGTGCACGGAGAAATCGGCCCATTGATCAATGAGGCCCTGTGCTTTTGCATCATCAGGATAGAGCGAACTGCCTCTCGCGATATAGCGTGAAATAGCGAGGCTCTCTGAGAGGTTGAACTCGCCGTCACTCATGGCGGGGATACGGCCGAAAGGATTTATCTTCAAGTAGTCAGGAGATTTATGCTGTCTTGATGCAAAGTCCACCATGATTTTTTCATAGGGTTTTCCTGCGGCCTCAGCGGTAAAAATTGGCATGAGTGAAGGAAAAGATAGGGGATGAAAATAAATTTTTAACATTATGTATCCTTTAGTGAGGCACGGAGAAAGTCGGCTACATCGAGCGGTATTTTTTTAGCTTTCGGAAAGGCGCGCGAGAAATTCAAAAAGCCATGTGGCATGGATTTTTCATGTGCGTAAATGACCTTCACGCCATGTCTCATCATTTTTTCGGCGTAGAGCTTGCCTTCATCGCGAAGGGGGTCGAGACCGCAAGTCAAAACATAGGCCGGTGGAAGCTTGTCTAAATCGGTTTCAAATAAGGGCGAAAGCCGCGTGTCATGGGGATCGCTATCGCCGACATAATGCTCATCAATAAATTTAAGCGCCATAAATCCAAGCTGCAACCAATCTTGTGGCCCCGGCTTCGGGGGTTTGAAATTTACAAGCTGCATGAGCGGATATAACAGTACTTGGGCGTGAATTTTTTCTCTGTATTTTTGGGCGAGAAAGGCGGTCATATTTCCGCCCGCACTATCGCCGCCAAGCATGATTTTATGGCGGTCTATGCCGTGGTCATCTTGGCCATAACCTTCCAGCGCCCAAAGCAAGGCCACCTCGCAATCTTCTGGTCCCGCAGGATAGGGATACTCAGGCGCCAGTCGGTAATCTACTGATAAAACACGATATCCAGAACCGCTAGCAACGCGTTTGCAAATCCCTTCGTGACTTTCAATGCTACACGTCACGAAGCCGCCGCCGTGGATGTAAATAAATGTCGGGCCAGGTTCTTGGCTGGCCTGTATAGGCGTGTAGAGCCGCACAGGCACAGGGTAGTCATCATTCGGGATGTTGAAATCTTCAACAGAGCGCATAATGGGGCCGGGCAGATCAAATTGATTGGTCATACGGCGGATGTTATTGTGGACGGTATAAACTGTATCCGGATGCTTAAGGCGGTCCATATGCCCGCGCATCGTCGTCGCAAATTCATTCGCAAAATCTTTGGGTGATTTCATTATCTACTCCACATCGGCCAAATAGGGCGGTGCTGGCTCGTACTGCATTCCGCGCATAACGCCTCTTGCCAGAGATGGGGAGAACATCTGGCCTGTCAACCACAGCGCCATATCTATTCCAGCGGAAACGCCGGCTGAAGTGACGAGATTACCGTCTCGTACATAGCGAACATTGGGCTGAAGTTCACCGTCTAGGCCAAGGGCTTTGAACTCATCAAAGGCAGCCCAGAATGTTGATATACGTTTGCCAGTGGTGAGGCCCGCTTTAGACAGTATCATGGACCCTGTGCAAACACTTGTAACCCATTCACATGTTTTGGCGGTCTTAGCCACCCAATCTATAACGGATTTATTTTGGATTTGAGCGCGCGCACCAGGCCCGCCCGGAATACAAATAATATCCAGCGATTTTATATCTGTCATTGCTGCATGGGCTCCGACGCGCATGCCTTTATTACCTGTGATGTCCTCGCCCGTTTCAGAGATAAGTATGACCTTCACGCCGTCAGCTTCGCCGAGATATTGCATGACTTCATTTATCATCGTGAAGACTTCATAAGGGCCAACGAAATCAAGCTCTTCCGCGTCATCAAAAATGAAGATACCGATTGTTTTCACGGCGAATATCCCCCTGAATTTAGAAAGCTAGACTCAGCCGATGTTGATATGCGGCCAAGGGCCTTATTGCGATGCGGAAAACGGCCAAATTTTGCGATAACTTTACGGTGCTCGCGGGCATGATGAAGCGTGCTTTGATTTTCAAGGCGCTGATCAGCCAGAGCGACGCAGCTCTCTTGATCGGCTAAATTTTCCGAATGCATATAAGGCATATAAATAAATTCACGGCGGCCCATCGGAATTTTTAAATCGTGATTTTTCGCGACTAAACGTTTAGCTGCGTTAAGGGCGAAATCATCCCATGCAAAAGCGGCCTTGGTGCTCCGGTACATGTTTCGCGGAAACTGATCGAGTGCGATAATAAGGGCAAGAGCCGCGTTGACGTCGTTTTCCCATTTATGAGGAGTTTTCCGCGCAAGATCCCCAGCCAATTCTATAGCCGTGTCTTCAAACTCTGAGCGTATTCGCGCGTCAAATGCATCGGATTTTTTATACCACGCGCTTGGTCCTGCTTCTTCAAACCAAAACTGTAGAATGTTACCGGGCGACTTCATTTAAAGCCGCACAGACCCATCGTTAATGCCTGCAAAAATTTCGGGAGTTATTTTCTTATAGCCGTCTGAGCCGCCATCAGCATAAAATAGGGGTTCAGAAATATTGGCGGGATCAAAGCCTGCTTTGACAAGGTTAGTTTTCTTGAATTTAAATGTACTTGTCGTATCCGTTTCGCGCGAGACCCGAAGGAAGACGGGGCGCGCGAAATGCGGCAGGCTATTATCGATATGGGTTTTCAGCGCAGCCATGTCTGGCAGGTCTTCGGCCACGAGCGAGGCCATGCCTGCACGGCCATCATAGCCGACGACTTTAACGCCATAAACGTTGGCTTGAGTTATGCCGTCAAAAGCTGAGAGCACAGCTGCAACTTCGCCTGTGGCCACGTTTTCGGCTTTCCAGCGATAGGTATCACCAACGCGGTCGACGAAGTAATAATAGCCAAGAGCGTCGTGGCTCATGAGGTCGCCCGTACGAAACCAAGCATCGCCTTTTTTGAAAACATCCCGCAAAATCTTTTTCTTCGTTGCGTCTTTATTTTCATAGCCTTCAAAACGAAAACGTGCGTCGTCTGAGCGAATTTCACCTATTAACTCGCCGACTTCGTCATCATCTGTTTGGATGCAAAAGCCATCTGCGCCGCGTATGTTGCTACCCGTTTCCACATCATATTTGATAATGTCGCAGTTGAACTTAGATTTGAGATAATTAGGGGCACGGCCCACGGCGCCAATTGGGCCATCAAGATTGATCAGGCTGACATTGCCCTCGGTTGCGCCGTAAAATTCAATGATATGCGGAATGTTAAAACGTCCCACAAAACCCGGCCAGACTTCGGGGCGTAGGCCATTTCCCATCGCCCATCTGATTTTATGCTTACGCTCTAGCGGGTGAGGGGGCGTTGAATTTAGAAAACGGCATAGCTCGCCGACATACATGAAAAGGGTGGCTTCATATTCAACCGCTTCCTCCCAAAACTTAGACGCGGAAAACTTTGGCCGTACGATAACACCGCCGCCATTTGAAATAGCGGCTCCGACGCCGCACAGCCCGCCCGTAGCATGATACATCGGGAGCACCATGAGCATGCGGTCTTTTGGTGTTGTCTTCGCGCCCGCTGCAAAGCCTCGCATATAGTTTTGTGCCCGCACATGGGTGACCTTGGCGGCTTTGGGCAAACCCGTCGTGCCAGAGGTGAACATTTTCATCAATTGGTCGCCAGCCTTAATACCGTCGCGAGCGTCTCTTGGTGGTCGGTGAGGTTCAATGTTTGAGATTATATTGTCAAAGTGATGATAGCCTTCATGGGCCCCAAAGGCAGAAAAGACTTTTATAGGCCTTTCCACATCGTCTCTCGCCATTTCCCATTGGCCGAGCATTTCCGAATCCACAATAACCATTTTAGCATTTGAGATATTTACGCAATGACTAAGCGCGGCGCCTGTGAGTTGAAAGTTAAGCAGGGCAGGTATAACCCCAACTTTGGACAGTCCAAACCAGATTGCGACATACTCCATGCGGTTGCGAAGGAAGATGCAGACTGTGTCGCCCTTAACGCAGCCTTCAGATATGGCCCAATTAGCCACGCGGTTCGCGTATGTGTCCATCTGGTCATAGGTCATGGTTTTATCGTCTTCGAGGAAGGCGATATTTGATCCAAATTTATCACATAATCTTTCGAGATCATCTGGGATTAATTTCGTGCCGCTCGCATCAACATCTTTGACGGCTTTGAGCATGCGCAGCATACCGCCAAGATATTTTTTCTCACGTTTTATTATTTGCAGCAGTCCCATAAATCACCTCTAATTTTCTATTAGCATAGAGCGGCATTTTGGTGGGTCAAGATAAGCTCTGGTCACTTTAATATTCGCACGCAGGCATGTGGGTTGGTACTGGCCAAATCGGCCAAAATCAGACAGTAAGACTCATAATGCTTCGCCCACTTAAAGAGTCTGATTATCAGCGCCTGACAATAGCCGTAATTCTTGCTGTTCTGGCCCTTCGTTTATGCGCTCTATTTCTATCACCACTTGGTCTACACGGTGATGAGGCGCAATATTGGGCATGGTCAAAAGAGCTCGATTGGGGGTATTTTACAAAGCCGCCTATGATTGCGTGGGTGATTGCCGCGACGACGACTATGTTTGGCGATGCGGAATGGGCAGCGCGGTTATCGTCTGCGCCGCTGCATGCGTTGACAAGCTATATGCTTTTTCTAACGGGACGAAAATTATTTGATGCCCGCACAGGTTTCTGGGCCGCTTGTATTTACTGGCTCATGCCTGCAGTGTGGCTGTCTTCAATGATCATAAGCACAGATGTCGCGTTATTGTTGTTCTTTGTGACGGCACTAAATGCTTGGGTGCATCTACGAGCGGATGGGCCTCATTGGGGGCGTGCACTTCAGCTGGGCCTAGCAATTGGGCTAGGGGTTCTGGCGAAGTACGCGATGTTATTTTTTCTTCCCGCGCTCATTCTTTGCGTGATTTTTGATAAACCCACTCGCGCGGCTTTACTCAATGCTACGGGCATTTTTGTGCTTGCGCTCGCCTTGTTTATAATTATGCCCAATATTCTTTGGAACATTAATAATGATTTTGCGACGCTTTCCCATACAGCAGATAATGCAAACCTTGGCCACTCTATTCCGTTTCATCCGCTCGAACTTTTTTCATTTATTGTTTCGCAATTTGGTGTCTTTGGACCGCTGAGTTTCTCCATTTTATTGGCTACGATTGCGTTTTCTATTACAGGTAAGTTGGGCGAGAAAGCGAAATGGGTGTCGTTGTTTTGTCTCAGCCCTCTGCTGATTATATGCGTGCAAGCTTTGTTGTCTCGCGCCAATGCAAACTGGGCCGTCACCGCTTATATAGCCGGCTCTTTACTTACGGCGCATGCCGCTCTTACCCTTGGGGAGCGTTTAAAGAAATTACTAGCTTTTGGGGTTGTATTTCAATCATTTGTTGCGGTTGTTTTAATCGGTGCTGTGCTCTCGCCGAGCCTTACAAATCAACTTCCTTTGCTGCCCAATGTCGTAAAGCGTCTGCGGGAATGGCCCGCGACAGTAAGGGTCTTAGAAGATGTAATTTCAAAAGGTCATGACGGACATACATATGAATTTGTCGCGACTGACAAACGGATTGTGTTTTATAATCTAAATTATTACGGACTTCAGGATGTTTTACCGCTGAAAATGTGGATGCTTCACAGTGCGCCAACAAACCACGCTGAATTGATGGCACCTTTGCCGCGAAGCTCAGGACCAACTTTACTTATCGAATATGATCACAATCACCTTAAATGGATGAAAGAAGATTTTACGCGTTTGGAGGCCTTACCACCGCTTGATATAGATCTTGGCGGCGGAAAGCGCAGGCAATTAAACCTCTGGGCTGGATATGATTACAGGCCGACTAAAGACCGGTAATTATTTGTTCCAAAGTTGCTCTAAGCGAGCATCACGTCGACACCCTCTGCGGTAACGTTGATAGTGTACTGGGTTTTTCTTATAGTAATCTTGATGATAGTCTTCGGCGTCCCAAAAGGTCTTAGCGGGGAGAATGGGCACAACAATAGGGCTCGTAAATGGTTTTGTTCTTTCTATTTCAGCCTTAGATAATTCTGCGGCTTTCATCTGATCAGGGCGAGCGTAAATAACGGGAATATAAGCATGTCCACGATCACAGAATTGCCCACCATCGTCTGTGGGATCAATGTGTTTCCAATAGAAATCTAAAAGAGTTTCATAGCTCACCACCTTCGGGTCGTAAATTACTTTTGCACCCTCAACATGCACTCCGTGATTGCGGTAGGTAGGGTTTTGCATGTCCCCGCCAGTGTAACCGGAGACGACCTCATAAACGCCGTCTAGTTTTTCAAAATCCGATTCAACGCACCAGAAACATCCGCCAGCAAAAATGGCTGAATCTGATCCAGTAGAGTCAACCACGGATAATTTTTCAGCCGCAGGAGCCTTTGATGTTTGAGCATCCGTGTTAGCAGATGTACAGGCCGCAAGCGCGGCAGCGATAAGGGGGAGAGTCAATTTTTTCATAGTTCGGTATTGTGTCATTTTGTTCTTAAGTTCAAGTCACGCTTTCGCGACTAGCTGCGACTTTTCTTATAGGCTGAGAGAGCTTTCTCGCGAGCTTCTTTGTGATCCACTATAGGTTTAGGGTAATTTTTTCCAAGCTTAACGCCTGCACTGGCCAAAACATTGTCTGGGGCGTCCCAAGGACGGTGGATGTACTTTTTAGGCATCTTGGCGAGTTCTGGTACGAATTTGCGCACGTAATCACCATTGGGGTCAAATTTCTCGCCTTGGGTAAAGGGGTTGAAAATACGAAAATAAGGGGACGCATCGGCGCCGCTGCCTGCCACCCATTGCCAGCTTGCCGCATTGCTTGCGGGGTCCGCATCTACGAGTGTGTCGTGAAACCATTTTTCGCCTTCTCGCCAATCAATAAGTAGATGTTTAATGAGGAAGCTTGCCGTGACCATGCGTACGCGGTTGTGCTGCCACCCTGTCTGCCAGAGTTGCCGCATGCCTGCATCGACTAAGGGGTATCCTGTTTGGCCGCGCTGCCAAGCGCGAAGACCGTCTTTATTTTCATCCCATTCAAAATTATCGAACTCAGGTTTGAAATTCTCAGACTCCAAATTGTGATTGTGAAAAAGGAGCACATATGAAAACTCGCGCCACCCAATCTCAGCCAAAAATTTATTCGCGCGGTTTAGATCATCCTTACAGCCATCCCAAATTTGGCGTGGACTGATTTCTCCAAATGCCAGATGTGGTGATAGGCGGCTTGTGCCGTCTTGGTCAGGACGGTCGCGGGCATCGGGATAATCCTCAACGGGGCCGTCCAAAAACTCTTTTAGAGATGCCGTAGCGCCTTCTTCTCCTGGCTGCCAATGCGGCGTCATTTTACTCCCCCAATCGGGGGCAGTCGGTAAGAGCTCAAGCTCTGAAATATCCAATCCGCCGCGCAAGTTTCTATGTGGCTTTATTTTAGTGGGGGAGGCAATTGGCTCTGCGATATCCATTTGCGCTTTGGCCGTACGCCAATAGGGCGTGAAGACTTTATAATAGCCGCTGCCTGATTTGGTCTCGATTTCCCAGGGTTCGGATAAAAGATTAGCGCGGTAAGTCTCAACCGTAATACGGGTGTTTTGAAGCTCAGATTTGATATTAGCGTCGCGGTCGCGGTCGCCTTTTTTGTATCGCCGATTCCAAACGACGTGATCCGCACCGCTCGACGCGATTAGCGAGTTCAGTTCCTTGCCGGCTTTGCCTTTTCTGATGTGAAGAGACAGACCTGCTTTGGTAAGGTGGTTCTGGAGTGAGACAAGGCTATGATGAAGCCACCAATCGGTCGCGCCGCCCGTTTTGCGCGACAGGTCTGTTTCATAAATATATAGCGCAATGACAGGTTTGCCGCTTTCTATGGCGCGGTGAAGTGCAGGGTTATCAGCCAGCCGCAAATCGCGCCGAAACCAGACGATAATAGGTTTTTCAGATGATGATATCGACTCAGCCACTCAGCACTCCTGTGATAATAAGTTTACGTGCAGAGCGGCTAATAGTTTTAAGTTTTAGCTTATATCTTTACTAGAGATATCCATGAGATCCGCCATCACGGATTCTGTGGTCGGCCAGCGGCCAGCGCCTTTGCCGCGAATTTTATACACATCACCGTCATCGAAGGTGAAAACGGCATGGGCTTCTTCGCCGTCAGCTTGCGCGAGGAAACTATTTTTGGACAGGTTTTTAACCTCTAGATTAGCGCTAAAACCGTTCTTGTCCTGCCAGCATGTTGCCACGCGTTTAAACGCGCCTTTGCTAGGCTCATTTGGGGCGAAGTTTTCAATCGTCTCGCGAGGAATGTCGGCTACATCAATCGTTTTGCCAAAACCAAGCAGGGCGACGAGACGGATTTTCGCGGCCGCATCAGAACCGTTTACATCGCCTGATGGATCGGCTTCTGCAAAGCCTTTGTCTTGTGCCGCTTTCAATGCGTCCTCATAAGGGACACCTTTAGAAATCTCGCCAAGCATATAATTAGTTGTGCCGTTGAGTAGGGCCTCTACGCGCGTAATACGTCCTTTTTCGCGAAGGCACATTTCGAGGACAGGCATGCCGCCTCCCGCGGCTGAGGAGAACATGAGCTGTGTGTTTTGTTGAGCTGCATAATCAATCAGCTCTTGCCCGCCGGCCGCAATGGCCTGCTTATTGGCTGAGACAATATGCACGCCGCGTGAAAGCATTTGGCGGCAAAAATCAAGTCCTGGATCAATGGGTCCAGAGACATCGATGAAGATGTCGGGTTCAGCTGCGAGAACATCGTCAAAATCAGCGGTAAGTAACTCAGGGTCAATACCTTCAGCAATGTATTTGTCGACATTACGCACCATGATTTTGACCATAGAGAACCGGTCTGGCATTGAGCCTACGCGCCGCAAAACGCCGCCGCCGACAACGCCGCAGCCCAGCATAGCCACGCGCATCGGCTTGATGATTGGTCCAGCTTTAGGCACAGATGTGTCCGCGCCAACAGTTGTGTAAATCGGCACGCCAATAGTTCCGATATCAAACTCAAGTGCATTGTCTTTGGCATATTCTATGGCTTTGGAGGCCACGAGCGGGGCGGCTCGTTCTCTTGCATCTTCCCACGAAATTTGAGTGTAACGTTTTGGCGCTGGGCCACTGCCGCGTGGGTCGTGCTCATAAATGCCGTCGACATCTTTCAGTAGTAGTGCTTTCACGCCAAGCTGTTGGGCGACGTAAATCGCTGTCATATCAGCCCCGCCATTGCCAAGCAGCACAGGGCGATCCTTCTCGCCAATGCCAACATATCCAGGCATAACAATAATATCATGGTTTTTTAGATCTTCTTCGAGCTGCTTGACATTCATGCCGACGAGTTCAGCGTCTGTAGACGGTCCTTTTGCTTTTAAGCCAAGGTCGCGGGCTTGGCGCACAAAGGCGGGCGCGCCAATACGTTCCAGCGCGAGCGCCAAAAGTGCAGCTGAGCGGCGCTCACCTAAATGCACAAGCTCTGGGAGGTTTCGGGCTATGCCTTCTGGGCCGACAGCGCGCGCTTCAGCCATAAGGCTATCAGTGGCGTCGCGTTGGGCGCTCATCACGGCAACGACGTTTTGGCCTTTACGGTAGTGACTGTAAATTTCGCTGGCCGCATCTGTATAATCGTCAAGCGATTTAAGTACGCTATGACCAAGATTAATAACTATTACAGGGACGGGCATGGCCACTCCTTTGGGGGTAAATTCGGCCTTGGTGACTAGGGTGCAGGCGAGTCAAAGTCAATAAAATGCGGTTAAATCCTGTTGGAAGAAAAAATATGCCTGTGGACGCTAAACGGGTGTAGGCGGTGGAAGGGGGAATATTATCATTTTGACGAGTTCTAGCCTATCAATTACTTGACGCGCCGCGCGCCGCGCGTCATATCACGCACATCATCAAGACCGACCGAGGGACAGGCCCTTTGACGTCGGGGCAACCCCGCTTAAAATGGCGGACGGTGCCAAATCCTGCGCTGAACACGGGTTCGCGGAAGATGAATGAGGCGTAAGCCGCACTCTTTCGTAATCTTAGTTTGGCTCCAGACTGGAGGCCTCAATGGCGCGAGACATTACGGTTGATTTGGGCGACACAAAGCTTGAGCGTGGCGAGACCCTTCGCGCTGATGTGGCCCATGCCCGTCTATACGGTAAAGACGGCGCGCCGATTATCACTGTCCTTGGCGGTATATCGGCAACGCGCTTTGTGGCGGACGGCGGACGAAATAACCGCGGTTGGTGGTCTACCCTTGTACGGGAGGGCGGGCCGATTGATTTGTCCAAATTTCAAGTGCTCGGCCTTGAATTTGCTCCAACAGGAGATTGCAGTGACTGTCCAGACGTCATCACGACGGGTGACCAAGCGCGCCGGCTCAAAGATGTCATGGACAATCAAGGTATTGAAAAAATCGCGGCAATTATTGGCAGTTCTTATGGCGGTATGACGGCTCTGCGGTTCGCTGAGATGTTTCCAGAACGCCTTGAGAAGCTTTGCGTTATCGGTGCAGCGCATAGGCCTTACCCTATTGGTGTTGCGTGGCGCGGTATACAGCGCCGTATAGTGCGCCTTGGTATTGAGGCTGGCAATCCTAAAGGCGGACTGAAGCTCGCGCGTGAACTCGCGATGACGACTTATCGTACGCCTGTAGAGTTTGCTGACCGTTTCGCACTTAATGAAACGGGCACGCATCCATCGACCTTTGATATATGTGATTATCTTGAATCGCGCGGCAATGCTTTTGCTGAGGTCATGGACGCCAAGCGTTTTCTCGCTTTATCGGAATCCATTGACCTGCACCGCGTAGAGCCTGAGAATATATCAACACCGACACTTCTCATGACGGCGATATCCGACCAAATCGCGCCCTTGCCTGATATGCAAGAGCTTCGCGACCGTCTGGGCGGGGAGAGTGAGCTTTATACTTTCACATCACTCTTTGGGCACGATGCCTTCCTCAAGGAGTATGACGCGATGGGGCCGAAACTGGCTGAATTTTGCGAAGGACTGAAATGAATAGAATTTTCATTTTGGTAAAGAGCTATTTTTCATTTGTTGCGCTTATTTTACTCATAAAATTGTTCTATAATTATTTGAATCTTTGGAGCAAGGTTAGTCGCATGAAGGAACTTTCTATTCCAGAAATGCACATCGTAATATTTCTTAATGCTATGATGTTTGCTTTTGTTAGTGCGGCATTTGTGTTGGGTTTCCTAACGTTACATGCATTACTTTCCGCCTATAAGGTAAAAAGAGAAAATAAAAAAACGGGTAAGCAAAGCTGATGACCGATAAAAAAAACGACCTCTCGCCGCATACGAAAGCGGTTCAAGCTGAAATCGGCACTGACACAGCGCATGGCTCTGTGCCGCCGGCGCTATATTTGTCCTCGACCTACCGCTGGCCCAGCGTGGCGGAAAAGGGCGAATATGATTATGGCCGCACGAACAACCCTAATCGCGATGGTCTTGCCCATGTTTTGTCTTCTCTCGAACACGGAGCAGGGGCCGTCATCACCAGTTCAGGCATGGCGGCGATTGATTTGGTGTTTAATCTGCTGGACGTGGACGATCTTATTCTCGCGCCGCATGACTGTTATGGTGGTACGCACCGCCTGCTGACGCACCGCGCTAAACAAGGACGACTGCGCGTTGAGTTCACCGATCAAGGCGATACTAAAGCGCTCGAGGCAGCGATGGCGAAAAAGCCCAAGCTTGTCCTGATTGAGACGCCGTCCAACCCGTTGATGCGTCTTGTCGATATTACGGCGATCTCCAAAGCCGCCAAAGCCGTCGGCGCTATCGTCATGGTAGATAATACTTTCCTTTCGCCTGCGCGCCAAAGACCGATTGAGCTGGGGGCAGATATTGTTGTGCACAGCACAACGAAATACCTCAATGGACATAGTGATATTGTCGGCGGTGCCGTTGTTGCAAAATCAAAGGAACATGTAGACCAATTGGCGTGGTGGGCGAATTGTATTGGCGTTACGGGCGCGGCCTTTGATAGTTACCAAACTTTGCGGGGGCTTCGCACGCTAGCGCTGCGCATGGACGCAGCCGAAGGCAATGCCAAAGCGATTGCAAAGATGCTGTCGGGGCATAAGGCGGTGTCAAAGGTTTATTATCCAGGTCTGCGCGCTGACCCGGGTTACAAACTCATGAAGGCGCAGCAAGATGGACCGGGTGCTATGCTCTCATTTGAGCTTAAGGGCGGAGGTGATGTGGCTGTCAAACTGGCTGAAAGCGTGACCCTTTTTCAGCTCGCGGCAAGTCTGGGCGGCGTTGAGAGCCTCATTTGCCAACCTTCGACTATGACTCATCGCGGTATGGAGGAGTCTGCCCGTCTCGAAGCGGGTATAACAGATAGTTTGCTGCGTCTTTCAGTTGGTATAGAGGTTGAGCAAGATTTAATTAACGCGCTTAAGCATAGTTTATCTTTGATTTCGTAATTTTACGAAAAAATATGCCTTAATAACAGCATAATTTGATTTCATGCGGCATAATTTTTCCTTGTCGCCCGCTGCTTTTTAACTTAATGAGTAATCATGATTAATAATCGCCAACATCAATTTGAGACAAACGCGCCTCGCGTAAAGGTCGCTGCGAAAGCTAGCGTGCCTAATGTGCTGCCTATTCTCATTCTGGTACTTGGTGTGGTGGTGCTCCTGATTAGCGGAGCTGCAAGCGGGATATAGGTAAATTTTTTAAGACCTAATTCACCCGCTCTGAAATGAGCGGGTTTTTTTATGATTTGAATGAGGGAAGACATGAGCAAGAGAAGTGATGCAATTGTAAAAGGTCCAAGCCGCGCGGCGGCGCGGGCCATGCTGCGCGCGACAGGCATGACAGACGAGAGTTTCGAAGGCCCGATCATCGCTGTCTTCAATACATGGACCAATATGGGTCCGTGTAATATGAATTTGGATAAGCTTGCCGTACCAGTTCGCGCGGGTATTCGCGCAGCGGGCGGTACCCCTGTCGATTTCAATTCTATTGCTGTTAATGACGGTATAACAATGGGTAGTGAAGGCATGCGTGCCTCGTTAATGAGCCGCGAAGTGATAGCCGATTCAATAGAACTTGCTGTCAAAGGTCACTCACTTGATGGCGTGATAATACTCGTGGCCTGCGATAAAACGATCCCTGCGGCGGCTATGGCATTGGCGCGCATGAATGTCCCCGGCGTAGTGCTTTATGGTGGCTCTATCATGCCGGGCAACCACAAAGGCAAAGATCTATCCGTGCAAGATGTGTTTGAAGCTGTTGGCGCTTGCGCAGCCGGAATTATTGATGACGCGGAGCTTAAAGAGATTGAAAAAGCGGCTTGTCCCGGAGCAGGGGCGTGCGGCGGTCAGTTCACGGCCAATTCTATGGCAATGGCCATGACCTTCCTTGGTCTCTCGCCCATGGGCGCAAATGATGTGCCCGCAGTGCATGAAGATAAAACCCAAGCTGCCTATAATGCAGGTATGTGTGTTGTTGACTGCGTGAAGCAAAACCGCCTCCCGCGCGAAATGATAACCCATCAAGCGCTGATGAACGCTTCGATTGCGCTCTCGGCGACGGCGGCGTCGACTAATGCGATTTTGCACCTACTTGCTATCGCAACAGAGGCGGGGATTGATACATTTAATATCGACCATTTTGATGAAATCTCTCGGGGTACGCCCGTGATCGGTGATTTAAAGCCTGGCGGAAAATATATGGCCTTTAATCTCTATGAGGCGGGCGGTTCAGGCCTTATCGGTAAGCGCCTGATTGAAGATGGGCGCATTGATGATAGTCCAACGGTGACTGGCAAAAGTCTGTTTGAGGAGATACTTGAGTCCAAAGAAGCTGACGGTCAAGACGTTGTGCGCCAGTTCGCAGACCCTGTAAAATCACGCGGCGGCTATGGTATACTTTATGGTGATATGGCCCCAGAAGGCTGCGTTGTGAAACTCGCAGGCCACGGCGCATTATTTTTTGAAGGCACCGCGCGCGTCTATGACAGTGAAGAGGCCTGTTTCGAAGTCGTTCAAAACAACGGCATCAATAAAGGTGATGTCATCATTATTCGCAATGAAGGTCCTGCTGGCGGGCCGGGCATGCGCGAAATGCTGGGCGTTACAGCGGCGCTTGTAGGGCAAGACCTTGCAGACCATGTCGCACTTATCACGGACGGACGTTTCTCTGGCGCGAGCTATGGTTTTGTAATTGGCCATGTTGCGCCCGAGGCAGCTCACGGCGGCCCGATTGCCTTTGTACAAGACGGCGATAAAATCACTATCGATGTGGAAGCGCGCACCATCAATGTTGATGCAGATTTGAAAGCGCGCGCCAAAGGCTGGACGCCGCCTAAACCGAAATATCCATCTGGCGCTTATGCTAAATTTGCCCGGCTTGTCGGCAGTGCCTCGAAAGGCGCGGTCACCTCATTCCCATTTTCCAATAACGATTAATTAAACAGATAGACTAACTTAAGGACCTAACCCTATGTCATCACTCGATATTTATTACGATAAAGATTGCGATCTTTCGATCATCAAGAAGAAAAAAGTCGCCGTTCTCGGCTATGGCTCACAGGGCCGCGCTCATGCGCTGAACCTCAAAGACAGCGGCGTTAACGTTGTTGTCGGCCTTCGCCCTGAAAGCTCAACGAACAAAAAAGTCAAAGCGGACGGTCTTGTGTCTAAGGCGACAGCTGACGCGGTCAAAGGCGCAGATGTTGTGATGGTTCTCACCCCAGATGAGCTTCAAGCCAAGATTTACCGCGAAGACATTGAGCCGAATATCAAAGAAGGCGCGGCTTTAGCCTTTGGCCACGGCTTTGCCATTCATTATGGCCAAGTTGCGCCGCGCCGCGATTTGGACGTTATGATGGTTGCGCCAAAAGCTCCGGGCCATACGGTTCGCAACGAATTTACAAATGGCCGCGGTATTCCTGATCTTATCGCCGTTGCACAAGACGCCAATGGCGGGGCTGCGCTTGAGATTGCCAAGTCATATGCGTCAGCTATTGGCGGAGGCCGTACAGCGATTATCCACACCACATTCAAAGACGAAACAGAAACTGATTTATTCGGGGAACAAACCGTGCTTTGCGGCGGCATTGTCGAGCTTATCAAAATGGGTTTCGAAACTCTGACTGAAGCGGGTTATCCGCCAGAACTTGCCTACTTTGAGTGTCTGCACGAAACAAAGCTTATCGTTGACCTAATCTATGAGGGCGGCATTGCGAATATGAATTACTCCATTTCCAACAATGCGGAGTACGGCGAATATGTCACGGGCGAAGCCGTTGTAAATGACAGCTCGCGCGAAGCCATGCGAACAGCGCTGAAAAATATCCAAAACGGCGATTACGCGAAATCATTCATCCAAGAAGGCGCGCTTGGATATCCAAGCATGACAGCCCGTCGCCGCAATATGGAAGCGCACCAAATTGAGCAGGTGGGCGGCAAACTCCGCGAAATGATGCCGTGGATTGCTGCTAATAAAATCGTCGATAAAGATAAGAATTAAAATCAAAAGGCGCGGAAGGCCGTAGGCCTGACAAGGAAACCATCATGACCAAAGCTACACAGTTTACAAGACAACAGACTGAAGTAATGGAAAACCGTGAGCCGAAATCAGGCTCGCAGCTCTTGCTGCAAAGTCTGGAAGCGCAAGGCGTGGACATGATTTTTGGATATCCTGGCGGGGCGATTATGCCCGTCTATGACGAGCTTCCGCGCTTTCCAAATCTGCGTCATATTCTGTGCCGACATGAACAGGGCTGCGGTATGGCCGCCATTGGTTATGCGCGCGCAACGGGCAAAGTTGGCACGGCGATGGCTACGTCTGGGCCGGGGGCGACAAATCTGATTACGGCCATAGCGGACGCCTATCTCGATTCTGTACCTGTCGTGTTTATCACGGGTCAAGTGCCGACAAATTTGATGGGCACAGACGCGTTCCAAGAGGTCGATATCATCGGTATGACTTTGCCCTGCGTAAAGCATAGCTATATTGTGCGTGACCCTGCGGATCTGCCGGGTATGATTGCCGAAGCTTATTTCATCGCCGCCGAAGGGCGACCTGGGCCGGTCTTGATTGACCTTCCCAAAGATGTCGCCAATGCGGTGACAACGCAGCGCCATAAATGGCGGCCCTATCCCAAGGTGAAGCCCGAAATGGGCGAGAGCCGCGAAATTGCCAAAGCCGAAAAGCTGATGCGTGAGGCGAAAAAGCCGCTGTTTTACATTGGCGGCGGCATAGCGCAGGGCGACGGCGTTGCGGAGCTGCGCGAGCTTGTTGAGCGCACGCAAATCCCAGTGGTTAGCACTCTTAAAGGACTCGGCGCGCTCCCCTCTGATCATCCAAATTATCTAGGCATGCTCGGTATGCATGGTCTGAAGGCGGCCAATTATGCGGTGCAGGAATGTGACCTTTTGATTGTCGCAGGCGCGCGTTTTGATGACCGCGCCACGGGCAAGCTCGACACCTTTGCGCCTCATGCCAAAGTCATCCATATGGATATTGATATTGCCGAGATTAATAAGCTGCGCGAGGTCAATGTCGGGCTTGATGGCTCTCTCAAGAAGAACCTTTCGGCGCTAGACCCTTTTGAGGGCGGCGCTGCGCCTAACATTAAAGCGTGGACGGATCTATGCTATGGCCGCCGCGAAGAGTTTGAATGGGATTATGACGGCGGCGTTACCAATGCCGCGCCGTCGGTCTACGCGCCAAAGCTTTTGCACGATCTCTCGCGCCGCGCCCCTGATAGCGCCATTTTCACCTGTGATGTCGGGCAGCACCAAATGTGGGTCGCGCAGCATTGCTATTTTGATGAGCCGAAAGATCACATCACAAGCGGCGGCCTTGGCACGATGGGCTTTGGCCTGCCTGCGGGATTGGGCGCAAAGCTTGGCGCGCCGGACCGCACAGTGATTACTGTGTCTGGCGATGGCTCAATTATGATGAACATCCAAGAGCTCGCCACGCTTCACCGTTACGGCATTCCGCTCAAAATCGTGCTGCTGGATAACTCAGTGCTCGGCATGGTGCGCCAATGGCAGGAAGTCTTTTTTGATAAGAATTACTCTGAGACAAATCTTGACGATAACCCTGATTTCGCCGTGCTGGCCAAAGCGTTCCAGATTGACGCCTTTACGGTCAACACGGCTGATGAAGTCGATGCGGGCATTGACCGACTCCTAAGCACAGACGGCCCCGTCCTCATGCACGTAAAAATCGACCCGAATGAAAACGTTTGGCCGCTTGTTCCTCCGGGACGAAGCAATGCTGATATGATGGAGCGGTAGAATGACTGAATTACAACGTGATAAAACATTTGAGCCGTCCGGCGTTTCGGGCAAGCTGAAGGTCGTTTTGCACGACGTTTCTGGTACGCTTTTGCGCGCGCTCGGCACGATTGAGCGGCGCGGTTACGACTACCGTGATGTACACTGTACGCAGCGCGTGGACGGGGATTTTGACCTGCTTGTCCATGTTGAAGATACGGGCGGGCCAAGCGATTTAGATACGCTCTGCTTGCAGCTTGAGCGCCTATACAATGTTGTCAGCGCAGAGCGTGTTGGCCGCCGTAAGAGAGCCGAACACGCATGAAGCGCCCCAACACATATCGCGCCGGAGAGGTGAAGTTTCGACTGCTGGGCTTTGTCCAAACCCAAACCCCTATTTAGCTTTCGAGATAATCGGAGGCCACTTCCGATTATGAGACTATACTATGACTAACTCAGTTAAAATATTTGACACGACATTACGCGACGGCGAGCAAGCGCCGGGCTTTTCTATGACGTCTGGGCAAAAGCTCCGTATGGCGAAAGCCTTAGAAGCGCTCAATGTTGATGTGATAGAGGCGGGGTTTGCGGCCGCTTCTGACGGCGACTTTGATGCCATTCAAACCATTGCCCGCGAGATTAAAGACAGCACAATTTGCTCGTTAGCGCGCTGCAACGAAAGCGATATCCGCGCGTCGGGCGAAGCGATTAAGCCCGCCGTCAATAAAGGTCGTGGGGGCCGTATTCATACCTTCATCGCGACCAGTCCGTTGCACCGCGAGTTTAAGCTCAAGATGAGCAAAGACGAGATTGTTCGCCGCGCCGTTGAGGGCGTAGAGCTTTGCCGCCAATATACAGACGATGTTGAGTTCTCTGCCGAGGACGCCATTCGCACAGAACGCGATTATCTCAAACGTGTTGTCGAAGCGGCCATCAAAGCGGGCGCAAGCACGATCAATATTCCCGACACGGTGGGCTATACCACGCCCGAAGAAATTCAGGATTTATTTCGCTTCCTAACGACTGAAATTGAAGGCGCGGACGGGGTGATATTCTCCGCTCATTGCCATGATGATTTGGGGCTGGCTGTCGCTAATTCTTTGGCGGCAGTACGCGGCGGCGCGCGCCAAGTGGAGTGCGCGCTTAACGGCATAGGCGAGCGGGCCGGGAACTGCGCGACCGAGGAAGTCGTCATGGCACTGCGCACGCGCAGTGATTTCTTTGACGTTGATACGCGGATAAAAACTGAAGGCCTTTACGCCGCCAGCAAGCTTCTCGCCACGCTGACGGGCAATCCCGTCCCGCGCAACAAAGCCATTGTCGGTAAAAACGCCTTTGCGCATGAGTCTGGCATTCACCAGCACGGCGTTCTGGCTAATCGCGAGACCTATGAGATTATGAAGCCCGAACATGTCGGTGTCAGCCAAGATAATCTTGTACTCGGCAAACATTCTGGCCGCGCGGCGCTTAAATCACGCGCGCAAAAGCTTGGCTTTGAGATGTCAGATAATCAGCTGCAAAGCGTATTTGTTGCGTTTAAAACACTGGCTGATGCAAAGAAGGAAGTGTTCGACGCTGATCTTGAAGCGCTCATTTTGGGCGAAGCTGTCGGCACGCAAGGGCCATGGGAAATTGACAGCCTTTATGTGTCCGCTGGGTCTGATGATAACCGCGAGCCGCAAGCGACTGTGAAACTTACTCATGAAGACGGGAAGACAAAGGAAGCTATCTCCAAAGCCGCGGGCCCTGTGAACGCCGTGTTTCACGCCATTTCTGATATTACAGGTCACCCATTACATCTTGAAAGTTTCACTGTGCAATCTGTCACCGAAGGTAAAGATGCCATGGCAGAGGCTTCTGTACGCGTGTCGACTGAATTTGAGAGCTACCAAGGTCACGGTGCGAGCACTGACACAGTTTTAGCAGGCGCTAAGGCTTATCTCGATGTAATAAACCGCATCGAGCGGCGTGCAGTACGCCAAAAATCCATCTCGGCGCAGCATTAGGAATTTGGAAATGGCTAAAACATTATTCGACAAAGTCTGGGACCGTCATATCGTTGTCGCAGAAACGGCGGATCAACCGGCGACGCTCTACGTCGACTTACATCTCATTCATGAAGTGACAACGCCTCAGGCCTTTACTGTGCTGCGTGAGCGGGGACTAAAGGTGCGCCGTCCCGACCGCACGCTGGCGACAATTGATCACTCCACGCCAACGCTCGTAAATGCGGATGGGACGCGCCCTTATGTAACCAAGCAAGCGGAAAAGCAGGTTGAGCTAATGCTCGAAAATGCGCGCGAGCACGGAATTCAAATGCATGGTTGGGAGAGCGAGAACCGCGGTATTGTCCACGTCATGGGTCCAGAGCTGGGGGCGAGTCAACCCGGCATGACGATTGTCTGCGGCGATAGCCACACCAGTACCCACGGCGCGTTCGGCGCAATTGCGTTTGGCATTGGCACGACCCAAGTCGGCCATGTGTTGGCAAACCAATGCCTTCTCATGCGTAAGCCAAAGACTATGGCCATTTACGTAGAGGGCAAGCTTGGCGAAGGCGTTACGCCTAAAGATGTTATTCTGGCGATTATTGCAAAAATCGGTATTGGCGGCGGCACAGGTTATGCGCTGGAGTACCGGGGAAATGTCTTTGAAGAGATGTCCATGGATGGCCGCATGACGGTGTGTAATATGTCAATCGAGGCCGGTGCGCGCTGCGGTATGATTGCGCCTGATCAGACAACGTTTAACTATCTTGAGGGACGTAAGCTTACACCTGAAAACTTCGAGGAGGCCTGCGCCGATTGGGCCGCGCTTGCGACCGACGACGGTGCAGTATTTGATAGAGAGGTTCATCTTAAGGCTGAAGATATTAAACCCATGGTGACCTACGGTACGCACCCCGGCATGGGGATAGCGATTGACGCGCTTATCCCTGCGGCGGCTGATGATGCGGATGAAAATGCGCTTGATTACATGCAGCTTAGCTCTGGTAACGCAATCGCGGGTACACCGGTAGATAAAGTCTTTATCGGGTCGTGTACGAATTCTCGGATGGAAGATTTACGCGCCGCTGCCCGAATTTTTAAAGGCCGCAAAGTCGCAAGCACTGTTACGGCATTAGTCGTGCCGGGAAGTGTGCTAGTTAAAGCTCTCGCAGAAGATGAAGGGCTTGATAAGATATTCATCGAAGCTGGCGCGCAATGGCGCGAAGCAGGTTGCTCTATGTGTCTGGGTATGAACGGCGATATTGGCGCGCCGGGCGACCTTGTCGTCTCGACCTCCAATCGTAATTTCATGGGCCGCCAAGGCCCCGGTGTTCGCACCGTTTTGGCGTCACCAGAAACGGCCGCAGCCACAGCCATTCACGGCGTTATTACCGATCCCCGTAATGTGGAGACAGCGGCATGAGTTTCGAACCTTTAGATAAAGTCACGTCGCGCACATTAGTTTTGCCGCTCACGAATATAGACACAGACCAGATTATGCCGGCTAAGTTTTTGTCCATGACAACAAAAGCAGGTTTGGGAGAGCATGTTTTTGCCAATTTGCGATATAATGAGGCTGGAGAGCTCACCGATCATGAGCTTAATAGCGAAGCCGGCAAGGCCTGCGAAATCCTAGTGGCGGGACATAATTTTGGCTGCGGCAGCTCACGCGAACACGCGCCTTGGGGCCTGACAGATTACGGCTTCCGTGTGGTGATTAGCTCCGAGATTGCCGACATCTTCAAAGGCAATTCTCTCAAGAACGGATTGCTGCCTATCGTGATTGATAAGGGCGCCCATCAATGGCTGCTCGACCATCCGGGCGAAGAAGTCACTGTTGACCTTCAGGCTTGTGAAGTGCGCCTGCCAAAGAATGGCGGCACCTATAAATTTAACGTAGACGCGTTCTCACGCCACTGCCTTTTGCAAGGTGTGGACGAGATGGGATATCTCGCCTCGCAAGATGACGCGATTTCAAAGTTTGAAGCCTCGTAATGAACATCAACTTCACATATCTGCCCGGAGACGGCATTGGGCCTGAAGTTGGGGATGCGTCTATGGCGGTGCTTAATGCGGCGGCGAATGCCTTTAATCATACGCTGGAGCCGGAGTTTCATCTGGTGGGTGGCGCGGCAATTGATGCAGTTGGTCAGCCACTGCCAGAAGAAACCTATGCGTCTTGCGAAAAGACTGGCGCGATTTTGCTTGGTGCCGTGGGCGGGCCGAAATGGGACCATCTTAAAGGTGCCGATCGTCCTGAACTTGGGTCACTATTGCCGCTGCGTAGGAACCTTAGCCTTTACGCCAACATCCGTCCTTGCGCGCCTAATCCTGCGCTGATTGAAAACGCGCCGCTTAAACGCGAGCGCCTCGAAGGCGTGGACTTTGTGGTCATGCGCGAGCTGACGGGCGGGATTTATTTTGGCGATAAGGGCCGCGACGATAAAGGCGCGTTCGATATGTGCCGCTATAGCGAGGCCGAAGTTGAGCGCATTGCGGTAAAAGCTTTTGATCTGGCTATGGGCCGCCGAAAGAAAGTCACCTCTGTTGATAAATCCAATGTGCTTGAAACTTCGAGGTTGTGGCGTGAGGTCGTGATTAAAGTTGCCGCGCGTTACCCCGAAGTGGAGTTAGAGCATCTTTTGGTCGACGCGATGACCATGCATATGCTCACCCGCGCGCAGGATTTTGACGTTGTTCTGACTGAGAATATGTTTGGCGATATTTTGACTGATGAAGCGAGTGTGCTTTGCGGCTCTATGGGCGTGATACCCTCTGCCTCTGTATCGGACGGAACAACGGGAATGTACGAACCCATTCACGGCAGCGCGCCCGATATTGCAGGGCAGGGCAAAGCCAACCCGATAGCGATGATACTTTCGGCGGCGTGGATGCTGCGCCTCTCATTTGGCTTAGATACTGAAGCGGCGGCGATAGAACAGGCCGTCGACGCGGCGCTAGAGGGCGGCCACACAACAGGCGATTTAGGCGGTAAACTCACCACATCCCAAGTGGGGGACTGGATCGCTTCCCATGTCGAAAACCATGTCAGTTAATCTTAACGATCTTAAGGCGCGTATTGAAGCGGCGGAAGTCTATGCGCTCGCCAAACGTACGCCCTGTGAGCTTGTGCCTAAATTATCGGCGGAGCTTGGCCGTAATATTTGGCTGAAACGTGAAGATTTACAGGATGTCTTTAGCTTTAAAATTCGCGGAGCGGCTAACCGTATCGCTGGACTGTCTGATGCGGAACGTGCGCGCGGTGTTTGCGCGGCGAGTGCAGGTAACCACGCTCAAGGCATGGCGGCGGCGGCGAGCTACTATAATACCAAAGCCGTGATTTTCATGCCTGTCACAACTCCCGCTATTAAAGTCGAGGCTGTCGCCTCTCGCGGGGCAGAGCCGCGCCTCATCGGCGAGAGCTATGACGAAGCCTGCGTGGCGGCAATTGAATATTCAGAGCAAAGCGGCGCGGTCTTCATTCATCCTTTTGATGAAATAGACGTCATCGCAGGGCAAGGCACAGTCGGCAAAGAAATCATGGAACAGATGCCTCGTCCCCCTGCGGCGATTTACGTTTGCACGGGCGGCGGGGGACTTGTCTCAGGCGTTGGGACATGGGTTAAAGCCGTCTCGCCAAATACACACATCATCGCCGTAGAACCCGAAGGCGCAGCAACGCTTAAAGTGTCCATGGATGCAGGAAAACCAACGCCGCTTAATACAGTTGATGCTTTCGCTGATGGCGTCGCGGTGAAGTTAATTGGCACGAACACGCTAGACATTGCTACGCGCGTGGTGGATCGAAATTTGCTCGTGAGTAATGATGAAATCTGCGCTGCGGTGAAGGATGTTTTTGAGGCGACGCGCACGGTCGTAGAACCTGCGGGCGCTTTGGCACTTGCGGGCGTCATTCGCGAAATACGTGAAGGCAGAGCGCCAGAAGGGGACCTTGTCGTGACCATCTCGGGCGCGAATGTGAACTTTGACCGTATCGGCCATATCGTCGAGCGGGCAGAACTTGGCGCTGGTGAGGAGATGCTTTTCTCGGCCTCTATCCCCGAGCGGCCCGGTGCATTTTTAAATTTCTGCCAAGCGCTAGGGGCGCGCGCTGTCACGGAGTTTAATTACCGCTATGCTGAGAGTGAAGAAGCGCATGTTCTCGTTGGCGTAAAAACTAAGACAAGCGAGGAACATGCTGAAATCATTTCTGATATGGCTAAGGCGGGCATAACGGTCACTGACATGTCGTCCAATCGCCTCGCCAAACGGCATTTACGTCATATGGTTGGCGGGCGCGCGAGCGCGGATATAGCCGAAGTCGTTTATCAATTTGAATTTCCAGAACGACCTGGGGCGCTACGGGATTTCCTTGTGAATCTAGATGCGCGCTGGAATATTTCGCTATTCCATTACCGTAATCACGGCAATAGTTCAGGCTATGTGCTCTGCGGATTTCAGGTTCCAAACGGCGATATTGAAGCGCTGGAGGAAAGCCTAGGTAAAACAGGTTACCCAATGGAAGCAGAGACTGGCAATGCGGCCTATCTTGATTTTTTGAAGGCCTAGACCTTTTTAAAGCTCTGCGTTGCTGCATAGGCGAGCATGGCAATCCAAGATATTGTCACGCCAAGACCTAGCATGTCACCCATCTGCTCTGGTCGGGTAAGGGCGAAGAGGGTGAGCCCGCCGCCAAGCAGTGCAAACACGCCTTCGGTTTTCCGCAATAGGCGTGGCTGCCGTAGTAAGAAAACAGCTGCGCCTAAACCAACAAGACTAAGTGCCATGAATTTTGCTTTGGCAAAATAATGCATCCATTGGGCGCCCGACGACATTTCAACATTGGACAAAATACGAAGGGCGAAAATATCCTCAGTAATATCTGATAAGCCCGCAATTAAGGCGATAGCGGCGAGGAACTTATATAGCGCAAGTCCTGTCTGTTGCTTTGCGGCATGAAAAAAACTAACCATGAAAATCGTAAAGGCGAAGATGAAAACGAAATCTCCATAAGTCCCGGTCTTCATAGCCTTAAGACTGTTTTGCGCGCCTGCAACGTCAAACCCGATTGCGGCTTTCACTTCGCTAATCGTCTGAGCAAATTCAAAAGCTATAACGGGAGTGCCATATCCTTCAGGGTAATTTCCGCCTTCACTCGGAAATAGAGATATAACGACTGCACCTAATATCAATGTGGCAACCCCCGCCCAAAAACAGCGTTGCCAAATCCTGCGTTCTTCTGGCGTTTGTATCATACAGCAGGCCGTGTTGATTTATAGGTAAATTGCCCTGCATCATTCCGCCGACGTGAAACACGGCCGCGTTCTTTCAAGCAGTTTAAATGCGCAATAGACTCGCCCACGGCCATAATGCGGTTTCCGTCATTAATTGTGCGGCGAAAAAGGACGGGGTAGACTTCGGTCGCAAGGCGCGGTGTTTTGCAATGTTCATAAAGACGGTCGAGCGCTTTTTCATGATGTTCGACCAATTTATCTAACCGTCGATGCGCGCCGCGAAAAGGAATGCCGTGCGCGGGGCAAATCAACGTGTCTTCTGGCAGAACGGATTTTAGCTTTTTGCAGCTATCAATCCAATTTTGTAACGGATTGCCTTCGGGTTCTGTTGGCCAAACCGAAACATTGGAGCTAATATTTGGTAGTATCTGATCGCCGGATAGCGCTATTTTTAGTTCTGGACACCAAAGCACCGCATGTTCAGGCGAATGCCCAGACCCGATTATGACGCGCCATTCACGGCCATTTATCATGCCGGTATCGCCTTCAATTATGCGGTCGTAACTATGGGGCATTGGCGTGATGGCTTTGCCAAATCCACCGAAACGTGTTTTGTAAAGCTCAATCTGATCTTCAGTATAGCCTGCTTTTTTGTAAAAACTTATACCCTCGCGCGGAGCGATGCTTCCTGTGTCTGCGGCCATTAAGCGGCAAAGAAAATACTCGCCGCGTGTCATCACAAGCGGCGCGCCGAATTTGCGGCAAATCCATCCCGCGAGTCCTGAATGGTCGGGATGAAGATGGGTCACAATCACGCGGTTAACGGGACGGTCACCCATGAGTTCTTTGAAGTGCTTACGCCAAATAGTCTTACTCTCGCTGCTTCCAATGCCTGTATCAACGACAACCCATTCGTCGCCGTCGCGGAGGGCCCACAGATTGATATGATTGAGCCCTTTCATAGGCAATGGGAAGCGCAGCCAAAATATACCATCTGCAACCTCTGTCGCGCTGGCGATGTCTGGGGCATCATCGGTGATAAATTTAAGCAGCGGTGAGCTATTATCTTGCATCACAACGAGGCTTTCATCTGGGGCCGTTGGCGAGGAGTTTGAGGTAAAGCGCGTATTCTTTGTCATTGGCAAAGAGTAGTGGAGAATAGGCGGCGCGACAATGAAGGAATTCACCTTTTGGAAGAAGGGTAGACAATAAAAAGCCCGCTCAAAATAAATTGAGCGGGCTTTGTGATAATAGTTTGACTGGGCTTAAGCTGCGGCTTCTTCTTTGCCGTCGTCGTTATCCGCATTCTCTTCGGCTTCTTTGGCGGCTTTAGCGGCGGCTTTGGCGCGTGCGGTATTTAGCGTATCCATGATGATTTCAATCGCGGCGTCGCGGTCCGTTTTATTTATGGCCGCAACTTCGCGTACCATACGGTCAAGCGCGCGTTCATATAGTTGACGTTCTGAGTAGGATTGCTCGGGCTGCGCGTCTGTGCGGTAAAGGTCGCGGACAACTTCTGAGATAAGCACAAGCTCGCCAGAATTGATTTTACCTTCATATTCTTGCGCGCGGCGAGACCACATTGTGCGCTTGATGCGGGCGCGGCCCTTTAGCGTTGTGAAAGCGTCTTTGAGAATATTTTCATTTGAAAGCGAACGCATACCAGACAGCGAGGCTTTGTTGGTTGGGACACGTAAAATCATCTTTTCTTGTTCAAAAGAGACAACATAAAGCTCAATATCAAAACCAGCGATATGCTCTTTTTCGAGACTTATGACTTGGCCTACGCCGTGCGCAGGATAGACGATGTATTGTTTTGGTTTGAAAACTTGGACTTTCGACGGTTTACGTTTCGTCGTGCCTTTACGGATAGGTGCAGTAGCCATGTGGGAGCCTTTGATTTGCGCGCGCTTGTCACCCCAATTAATGATAACGCGTCTTGATTAAACAGCAAAACGGCGCGGGACTTTAGGGGCTCCGCGCCGTCTGAATTACCTAATTATAACAGATATATGACCGAAAATCCACCCGTCTGTGCAAAAACCTGCGCCGCACAGCTAATTTTTTAATAATTTTTTTCAAAATCACGATATTATGAGGGGTGTTTACCGAATAATCCGCACATTTGAGGTAGATTGAAAAGGACATTCGAAAACCTTTAGCATAGATTGCCATGAAAACTTGCCTCCAGCAGTGAGACCATAATGAGCTTTTATACCCATATTACGACTGAGTTAACCGAGATTGAAAATGATGGGCTTTACAAGCGCGAGCGGCTTATCACAGGTGCGCAAACGGCTGAAATTGACGTGGCGACTAGCGAGAGCCGCGCCGAGGTGCTGAATTTTTGCGCAAATAACTACCTCGGCCTTGCGGATAGCCAAAATCTTGTCGATGCCAGCAAAAAGGCGATGGATGAGTTTGGTTACGGCATGGCAAGTGTGCGCTTTATTTGCGGCACGCAGACACAGCACAGAGAGCTTGAAAAGAACATAGCGGATTGGCTGGGCTTCGAAGATAGCATTCTCTATGCGGCTTGTTTTGACGCGAATGGCGGTTTGTTTGAACCTTTGTTTGGACCAGAGGATGCGATTGTTTCTGATGCTCTAAACCACGCCTCTATCATTGACGGTATTCGCCTATGTAAGGCCAAGCGGTACCGTTTTAAAACGTCTGATATGGACGACCTTGAAGTTCAGTTGAAACAAGCCCGTGCCGACGGTGCGCGTCATATCGTGATTGCAACTGATGGCGTATTTTCCATGGACGGGACTATCGCAAAACTCGATAAAATCGTGCAGTTGAAACTAAAATATGATGCGCTTCTGATGGTTGATGATTGCCATGCGACTGGATTTTTGGGGGCAGGCGGACGCGGCTCTGCTGCTTTTTGCGGCGTAGAAGGACATGTGGATTTTCTAACGGGCACGCTCGGCAAGGCGTTGGGCGGGGCGATGGGAGGTTTTACCTGCGCAAAGGAAAATGTGATTGCGATGCTACGCCAACGCTCACGGCCTTATCTGTTTTCTAATTCACTGGCGCCTGCGCTTGTTGGGGCAAGTTTGACGGCTATAGATATGGCCAAGCATGGACATGAGCTGCGCACGCGTCTGTTTGAGAATGCGAGCCGGTTCCGTGCGGGTATGACGGCGGCGGGCTTTACGCTTCCTGACGGGGAGCATCCCATCATTCCTGTCATGTTAGGGGACGCAAAAATCGCGCAAGATATGGCCGAAAAGTTACTGGATGAAGGTATCTATGTAACAGGGTTTTTCTTCCCTGTTGTGCCCAAAGGGAAAGCCCGTATTCGCACGCAAATGAGCGCCGCTCATACGCCGGCGCACATTGACCGTGCTGTCGCCGCTTTCACCAAAGTTGGCAAAGAATTAGGAGTGATTTGATGGCGGATACAATGAAAGCCCTCGTTAAAGCTAAAGGCGAGAAAGGCCTTTGGATGCAAGACGTACCCGTGCCCAAAATTGCGCCGAATGAAGTGCTGATTAAAATTGAACGCACAGCCATTTGCGGCACAGATATGCATATTTACCGCTGGGATGAATGGGCGCAAAAAAACGTGCCCATTGGCCTTGTTGTGGGCCATGAATATGGCGGCACTGTTGCGGCGGTTGGCTCTACAGTGAGACGCGTAAAAGTTGGGCAGCGCGTCACAGGTGAGGGACATGTGGTCGGTACGCGCTCTCGTAATGCGCGGGCAGGGAAGTTCCACCTCGACCCAGACACAAAGGGCATTGGCGTGAACTTACCGGGCGCTTTTGCAGAGTATCTCGCTCTACCAGAATTTAACGCTATCCCATTGCCTGATGATTTTCCGCTTGAAGTTGCGTCCATTATGGACCCTCTGGGTAATGCTGTGCATACGGCGCTGGCATTTGATCTTGTCGGCGAAGATGTACTCATTACGGGCGCGGGGCCGATTGGTATTATGGCAGCAGCGGTAGCAGAAAAGTCAGGCGCACGGCGTGTGGTGCTGACGGATATCAACGACTGGCGGCTGGATTTTGCACGCAAGATCGCGCCTCGCACGCGCATGGTCAATACGATGAACGAAGACCTACGCAGCGTTATGACAGAGATTGGTATGAACGAAGGCTTTGATGTGGGCCTTGAAATGAGCGGAGCGCAACCCGCTTTTAATCAGATGCTTGATACCATGCTTATGGGCGGCAACATCGCCATGCTGGGTATTCCGTCCAAACCATTTCCAATTGATTTTGGAAAACTTGTCGGCAAAGCGCTGACTCTTAAAGGTATATATGGCCGCCAAATGTATGAGACGTGGTATAAAATGCTCGCCTTGCTCGATAGCGGCCTAGATATGGGACCGATGATTACGCACCGCTTCGCGGCCCGCGATTTCCAAGATGCGTTCGATTTAATGGAAACGGGCAAAACAGGGAAAGTGATTTTGGATTGGAATGACGTTTAAGGTAAATGCGTTAGTTAAACCAACATCTCAAACTTCCCAGCGGTGAACTGCTCCGCAAGTTTAAATTTTTGAATCTTGCCCGAACCTGTGAGTGGCCAGTCATTGACAATAATCCAATATGTTGGTGTTTTTTGCGGCGAGAGGCGTTCGCGTACAAAGGCTTTAAGTTCGGCAGGAGAGAAAACATGGTTGCTTTCGCTGCGTATAAAACAGGCGACTTGCTCTCCCCATTTTTCGTCTGCAACGCCGACAACGGCGACTTCCTCAATTGCCGGGTGCTCTAGCATGGCGTTCTCAATTTCGACGGGGAAAAGGTTTTCCCCCCCGCGAATAATCATTTCTTTGACGCGGCCCGTGATGCGCAGATAACCGCGCGCATCCATACGGCCGAGGTCGCCCGAATGGAGCCATCCGTCCGCGTCAATCGCGGCGTCTGTGGCGTCGGGATTATCATTATAACCGAGCATCACAAGGTAGCCGCGCGAACAAATCTCGCCTTGCTCGCCGATGGGCATGACCTCATTAGTTTTCGGGTCGCGAATGGACATTTCTGTATAGGGAAGGGGCTGTCCGATAGTTTGGGTGAGATCTTCCAGACTATCTTCATACCAAGTCTGCGTTTGTACAGGCGAGGTTTCGGTCTGGCCGTAGACAATCTGTATTGGAGCGCCAAACACCTCTAACGCGTCCTTACAGAGCTGCGGCGCGACCATAGCTCCGCCCGACATAAGGCGCTTTACCGCGCTCATATCACGTCCACTGCGGCGGACTTCGGCAATCAATGCGACAATCATTGTCGGGACACATAAGATAAATTGCGTTGACTCCCGCTCCATGACCTTGGCGGTAACAGCCGGATCAAAGGCGGGGGCGAGAAATATGGTCGCATTTGCCGAAAGGCCGCCAAGTGCCAAGACAGCACAGCCAGTCGTATGAAATAGAGGCATGTTGTGAACAAAGCTATCGCCGGAATTTATTCCGCCGCGCGCCACGGCATCAATAGCGTTTTGTACGAGGCCGTGATGGTGCAAAAGCGCGCCTTTAGGAAAGCCTGTTGTGCCAGAAGTATATTGAATTTGCGCGGGGTCGCGGGGGTTTGCGGTGCGCAGCTTGCCCTCGTTTTCACCTGCAAAAATTGCGGCGTGATCATTAAGTAAAATGCGGTGCTTAATGGCAGGGAGTTCATCGCAGACCGCATTGGCAATCTTGCCCATCGGATTGCCGCGAAACTCATTCACGTAATAAAGCGCTTCGCTGCGTGATTGCTCCAGTACGAATTTCAGCTCGCGTTTTTGATAAGCCGGATTAACCGTCACAAGGGTTAGATTGGCAAAAGCGCAGCCCAGCTCAAGCAGCAGCCATTCGGGAATGTTATTCGCATAAACCGCAATGCGCGCGCCTTCAGCGTGGCGGCTCGCAAGCGCGCGGCCAAGGCGCTCACTATCGGAGAGAAGTTTTGCGTAACTCCAGCTGCTTTGAACGTTGCCCTCATAATCCAATCCATGAAGCGCCATGTGTTCAGGCGTGCGTTTCGTGGAGGCTCGCAGCATCTCGCCAATTGTCAGCGGCGCAGGCGGCGTTCCGCCCTGAGCTGGGAAATAAGATTCGGTGAGTGTGACTTTATACATGTGCTAGAACCCAATGTTTTGAGGGAGACTAGCAGAACTAAAAGGATGAGTCTTTAGGGCTGAGAGGAAAGTATCCCGTTATTAAAGATCACCCGCGCCAGCTTTTTCGCTGAAGTATTTCTCGAATTTGCCGGTCTCGCTCTCAAACTCTTTGTGGTCTGCTGGCGGTTCTTTTCTGACGGTGATAACGGGCCAAAGTTCTGCGTATTTTGAATTAATCTCAAGCCACTTGCCATCGGGATCATCTTCGGTGTCAGGGACGATGGCATCGACAGGGCATTCGGGCTCACAAACGCCGCAATCAATACATTCATCAGGGTGAATGACGAGCATATTCTCGCCCTCAT
>CAZFWZ010000008.1:0-36572 GCA_964522765.1 uncultured Caulobacterales bacterium
CCGCTTGGCAGTCCCTACGGGAATCGAACCCGTCTTTCCAGGTTGAAAACCTGGCGTCCTAACCGATAGACGAAGGGACCGCATAAGCGACGAAGCGGGATATAGAATTACTCAGCAGGACTATCAAGCCATAAATGCGCGTAGATAGCAGAAAAATAAAGTCATATACGGCAAATAATGGCCTCACACTGCAAGAGCGATATCTTCCACTGTTAAATCAATTCGCACACGACCTTTCCACACGTCCTCTTTAACACGACCAGCGACGTGTACAGTTGCTGGATTAGGCGATAATAATATGTCTGAAAGCCCCGTTTCATCTGCGCGAAAGCAAATTCCAGAAATACGCTGCCCGCTACTGTCAGAGAAACTACAGCGCACATGGCCGCCGCTAACCCGCTCCGCATAGGCAATGTGCATATTGGCGAAAACGAACATGGGCTGAGGGTGATCCACCCCGTAAGGCCCAACGCGTTGTAGTGTTTCGATTAACTGCGGCGTGGCCGCACTTGGAGCGAGTTGCGCGTCGACCTTAAAGGACAGGTTTTTACACGCCTGCGCAACCTCATCTTTCAAATGCGCCTCAAGAAATGCCGTAAGCTCTGGAATTAATGACGCGTCCACAGTCAAGCCGCCCGCCATAGGATGCCCGCCGCCAGACATTAGGAGCCCCGCTTCACGCGCAGCCGTTATCGCGCCGCCCAAATTAGCACCTTTGAGTGAGCGGCCAGACCCTTTGCCAATGCCGTCATTATTGACGCCGATGACTATGGCTGGTCGGTCGAAACGATCCTTGAGCCGCCCCGCCACGATCCCAATGACACCAGGATGCCAGCCGTCCATAGAGACAAGCGTCAAGGCGCGGTCTTCGGGCAAGCTTGAGGCTTTTGTCAGGGCCTCTTCAAGCATATCAGCTTGAAGTTTTTTACGGTCTTGGTTGACACGGTCAAGCTCAGCCGCATAGCCATAAGCGGTTTGCGTATTCTCAGTCGATAACAGCTCAGCGCCCATATTCGACTTACCGATACGCCCGCCGGCATTAATACGAGGGCCGAGAACAAATCCTGCGTGATAGGTAGAGAAAGGTGCTTTCGCCCCTGCCACATCTGCCAGCGCGAGTAATCCAGGGTAACGGGTTTGCCCCATCTGTTTAAGCCCTTGCGAGACAATAGCGCGGTTGAGACCTCTGAGCGAGACAACATCACAAATCGTACCTAGAGCCGCTAAATCAAGCAATTTCAGTAGATTAGGCCCCTCACCTAAGCCTTGCTTTCGGGCTTCACGGTTAAGCGCGACGAGCAATACAAAACTCACGCCTGCGGCCGCGAGGTGGCCCAAACCTGATGTATCATCTTCGCGGTTTGGATTTACCAAAGCAAGCGCAGGCGGCATCTCGCCATGCATCATGTGGTGATCCACGACAACGACAGGTAAGTCTATTTTAGCGGCCTCCTCAAGCGCGCTATAGGCCGCCGCGCCGCAATCCACAGTGATAATCAGCTCATTGCCTTGCTCTTTTAGGATTCGAAAGGCGCCTATGGTTGGCCCGTAGCCTTCTTCAACGCGGTCCGGCACATAAATCTCAAACTCAGCGCCGTAATGGCGCGCCCACCGCACAAGCTGCGCCGCGGACGTACCGCCGTCTACATCATAGTCAGCGAAAACAGTGACCTTCTGTTTGGTCTTGAGCGCGCGGACAATCGCTTCAGCGGCCTTGTCCATATCTTTTAAGACAGACGGATTGGGTAGGAAATCTCTAATTTTCGGGTCGAGAAAAGCCTCAACATCCTCGGGCTCAACGCCCCGCCCCGCGAGCAACCGTGCTGTTAAATCATCAATAGCGCCGCGCGAGACAAGTGCATCTACTTTATCAGCATCCTCACAGCGCCAACGCCACGCCAACCCTCGGCAGGAGGACGTTACACCTAAGCAAAACGGGCGCTCAGCTGTCTCCACTTATAGCGGGCGGTCAGAACGAAGGCGTTGCACCGAACCGTCGACAGAATTCATAATTAGAGTTTCAGTTGTCACGCGGCCATTACGAATTTTAACACCGTCGAGTAATTGTCCATCCGTTCCAATCCAGCTGGAGGATCCAATCGCCGCTTTTTCTGTCGCCAAAGCGGCTTGTAAGGCTACCTCCGCATCGAAACCTATTGTTGCACTCATGAGCTAGCCTAGTCCTGATTCTGTTATTACTTTTGTACCGCCTGTTTGTTTATGACTAACACAAATTACGCCAAGCTGTTGTAAAAACAAGATAAATTCTTAGCTTATTCCGCTACGTCTTTTGACTCTGCGCGGGCGCGGGAGAAATAAGCTTTAATATTGCGGGCCGCTTGACGAATTCGCTGTTCATTTTCCACCAAGGCAATACGCACATATCCCTCACCGTTTTCTCCAAAACCAACACCTGGCGAGACAGCTACGGCGGCTTCGCGCATTAGATTTTTAGAAAACTCGATAGAACCCATATGTTTGAAATCCTCTGGCAGCGGCACCCATGTAAACATCGACGCATCAGGCTTAGGAATAGGCCAGCCTGCGCGCGCAAAGCTCTCTACCATCACGTCTCGGCGCGCACGATAAATAGCACGGGCATGTTCTACGTTATCCTGCGGGCCATCTAGCGCAGCACAAGCCGCGACTTGGATAGGCGTGAACGCGCCGTAATCGAGATAAGATTTTACACGGGCCAGCGCTGCAATCAGCTTTTTATTTCCAACCGCAAAACCCATTCGCCATCCCGCCATAGAATAGGTCTTGGAGAGGCTCGTCGTCTCAATAACCATGCAATCTTTAGCCCCTTCGACCTGCAGTATAGACGGCGGTGGATCTGAGAAATAAATTTCGGAATACGCAAGATCAGAGAGAATAATTGCGCCCGTTTTCTTAGCGATTTCAACAATTTCCTCATAAAAACTGAGATCACACACTTGGCCCGTTGGATTAGATGGAAAGCACACAACAATCGCCATTGGCGGCTTGTCGGCTTTTGCCAAAGCCTCTTTTACCCCTGCCAGATATTCCTCAGCCGTTATGGCAGGAATACCTTGAATTATTGCGCCCGCAATGATGAAACCATAGGCGTGCAATGGGTAGGAGGGATCAGGAGCGTAGATAATATCGCCTGGCGCAGTTATCGCTTGCGCGAGGTTTGCGAACCCTTCCTTAGAGCCCATGGTGGCAATTATTTCATCTGCAGGATCTAGGTCGACGTCAAAGCGCCGCTTATAGTAGCGCGCGCAGGCTTGGCGTAGACCTAATATTCCGCGCGATACAGAGTAACCCGTCGTACGCGGCTTTTGCACAGTCTCAATGAGTTTTTGGATAATATGCGGCGCTGTTGGCAAATCGGGATTACCAAACCCAAAATCGATAATATCCATACCGTCGGCACGAAGTTCGGCTTTAAGCTTATTCACTTCAGCAAACACATAGGGCGGCAAACGCTTAATGCGGTAAAAATCGTGAGGTTCCGTTGTGGCTCTATCTGCGGTCATGTCGCTATCTTAAAAGGGTGATTGTGGCGGGTCATCAAGTTTGTAAGACCGTACTTTAGCCTTAAGCGCCTCGACCTCGCGGTCAAAATCTTCAGGAGTTTCAGGCGCGTCTTGAAGGCCAGCTGTTTCGGGCACATTAAAGCCGTCGCGCTGCGCTATAAGCGCATTAGCGGCCGTGTCCCATTTAGCCGATGAGCGTAAATCCGTTGGACGAACAGGCGCTTCGGAGACCTCTGGATACCCCTCAACGAGTTTTGCTGACGCCTCCTTGAACTTAGCCAAACCTGGCATATCAAAGTCCGGTAACTTTACCGTAGAGCAAGCCGAAAGACATGCAGCCGCAGAGGTAAGCACAATAATTCGCGTGTTTTTATGCATCACATTCCTCTCCTGTTTTAAAAGAACAGAGCTGCACCCTGAGTCTATTTAAATATGGGCGATTTCGCGGCAGAAATCACCTAAAATTATGGAAAAACAGCTTGCCCTGTTAAACCCAATGTCTCGTCCCACCCCTGAACAGCATTATAGTTTTGTACCGCTTGCCCACTCGACCCCTTTGTGAGGTTATCAATAACTGAAACAATAATAGCGCGTCCCTTTATGCGGTCAGCGAAAATTCCGATACGGCAATGATTGCTAGCCCGAATATGACGCGTCTGCGGAGCGGCGCCAAAATTTTCCACATGAACAAAAGGCTCGTCTTTATAATGACTTACGTAGACTTCATGAAGCTGTTTCGCACTTACCCCATCCGCTAAATCGACATAACATGTCGCAATCATACCTCGGTTCATAGGAATGAGATGCGGCGTAAACGTCACCGCCACATCTTGCCCCGCGTGACGGTTGAGAATCTGGTCAATCTCTGGGGCATGACGGTGGGTTCCGACGGCGTAAGCATGGGCGCCGTCCGCAACTTCGCTATAAGCAAAGGCAAGCGATGCTTTTCGCCCTGCCCCTGTCACGCCAGATTTAGCGTCAATTATAATTCGGGATAGATCAATAAGCTTGTTGTCTATGGCAGGCAATAGCGCCAGCAGACTACAAGTCGGATAGCATCCAGGACACGCCACAAGCTTTGCCCCCGGTAGAGAGCCGCGCGCATACTCAGTTAAACCATAAACAGCATTTTCTAAGAGCGCCGGATAGTCATGGCTTCGGCCATATGTTGCCTCATAAAGCCGCGCATCCCAGAGGCGGAAATCAGCCGATAAGTCGATAATCGTTTCAACGCGGTCTGCGATAGTCGCAATTGTATCTTGGCTCGCGCCGTGCGGCAGACACGCAAAGACGACATCAACACCATCCCAATCAACCTCATCCGCTTTCACGACATCTGGCAACTCAAGATGAGACATACTTGGGTAGATGTCTGAATAGGCCTCGCCCGCGCGGCTGTGCCCCGTCAAGGCGACAAGCTTAAGCCGCGGATGCCCCACGATAAGCCGCACGGCTTCTGCGCCAGTATAACCTGAGGCTCCTAATATAGCTGCGCGCTTAATAATGTCCGCCATGTCATTCCCTTACAAAAAAAAGCGCCTCGGTCTCCCGAAGCGCTTGAATAATAAACCCAAATAGTGGGTAAAAGCCTAACGCTTTGAGAACTGGAAGCTCTTACGGGCTTTCGCCTTACCGTATTTCTTACGTTCCACAACGCGTGAGTCGCGCGTGATAAAGCCTGCAGCTTTCAGCGGGGCCCGTAAAATCGGCTCATAATATGTAAGCGCTTTAGTAATGCCGTGACGAACCGCACCCGCTTGACCAGAGAGTCCGCCGCCTTTGACAGTGGCAATGACGTCATATCCGTCAACACGGTCAGCAACTTGGAAAGCCTGCGCAATGATGAGGCGAAGCACTGGGCGCGCGAAGTAAACTTCTTGGTCGCGACCATTGATTGTGATTTTACCATTACCCGGCTTAATCCAAACGCGAGCAATTGAGTTCTTACGCTTACCTGTTGCGTAAGCACGGCCAAGCTCGTCGATTTTTGGCTCTGGCAATGGCGCGGCTTCCGCAGACGGTGCACCGCCTTCAGCTGCAGGTGTGCCTGAAATAACGTCTTTCAGATCAGCAAGTGTTTGTTGTTCGGCCATGATTATGCGCCTTTCGTATTCTTGGAGCTCATCGATTTAAAATCGATGACTTCAGGTGACTGTGCACTGTGCGGATGCTCTGACCCTGCATAGATGCGAAGATTAGCGAGCTGCGCGCGCGCAAGCGGACTTTCTTTAGGGAGCATACGCTGAACGGCTTTGCGAAGGACGCGCTCTGGGAAGCGGCCATCGAGAATTTTATCAGCTGTGCGCTCTTTAAGACCGCCCGGGTGACCCGTGTGCCAATAATATACTTTGTCACTGCGTTTTTTGCCTGTGAAGACAACCTTTTCCGCGTTGATAACAACAACATTGTCGCCGTGGTCAATGTGGGGAGTGTAAAGTGGTGAGTGTTTGCCGCGAAGACGCATAGCAATGAATGTAGCAAGACGGCCAACGATAATGTCGGAAGCGTCAATCACAATCCATTTCTTCTCGACGTCTGCCGTCGCGATGAATTTAGTGGTTTTCATAATAGCCTCTGATAGACTTCCCCGTTCATCGGGGATGGTTCAAGATGGGCGGTGTTTAGGCGCGGTAACAGGCAGCGTCAAGACCAATGTTCACGCACCTATATAAAATAGCTGTTATAAATCAGCATCTTATAAATGAGGTATCATTTTACCACATAAAATATTGAACTTAAATAACTTAAACCCTCTCTCATCAGTCTAGATAACGACATGTTCATTCGCTTTTAACGCATTTCGGCCTAAAGGACATATATGAAACAGCTATTACCCCTCGTCGCCGCACTAACACTCACCCTTACCGCTTGCGGAAAAAAGGACGTCGAAGTTCTACCTGCAGGCACAGTTGGCCTACGTATTACTTCCGACGTGCCCATCGGCGTAACCGCGGACCGCATTTCGGTGATGCCCAATGATGTCGCGCCTTGGCTTTCACAAATACTGATACTCGCAGACGGACAGCTATACCGCACAAGTACGAATGGCTCTCAGGCTGAACGCGTAAATGGCGGATCGCTTAAGGACATGGCAGGGCTTATGCGTAAAGGCGAGCCTGGAACAGTGTTGACCTTAACGACAGACGGAAAATTAACGGCGTTGATCGAAAAAGATGATGAAGGCCGCTTGGCAAGAATGAATGTCAGCTCCAAAGCTGAAAGCTATGATAGCTTTTGCCAAAACGATAAAGCGCCAACCGATACGGTCATGGCAATTTCAGGAAAAAATCTCGTCTCCCTCAATATAAGTTATGAGGGTAATGAGTTGATGAGCGTTAAGGAAACCGGCAGAACATCACTGCCTAAGACAATATCCACCTGCTACGTTGCGGGAGAGACCGCCTACGCGGTCGCAGGCAGTCAACTTTATGTCGAAGGCCAAGCCAAGAGCAAAATCTCTGGAGATGTAAGACATCTAAGCGGGATTGCAGGCGAATCAACATCTAAGCTGCTTTATATTGAAGGTTTAAATACACTCAAAACCCCCACCCCCAATGAATGGCGTAAAGTTATTATTCAAGACGGGCTAAGCGTGATGGGTACAGAAAATATTTCATCTATTTTTGTAACAGCTGATAGCCTCGGCGGTACGTTTAGTGACGGTGCCGTGATTGCTCAAGATGCAAAAACTGAGCGGCTTATTCTAATCTCACGGCCTTTCGCGTACGGGGCACTGAAATAAAAATCTCAAATCAGAAACTCTAAGCGTTCGAGCGGCTCGCACTGCGCCAAAGCAAGAGGCCGGCTAAGAAGACCAATATTGAGCTAAATTGATGCAATAGCGACAGGTTGAGCGGCGCAACAGCGAGTAATGTCCAAATACCTAAGCCGACTTGCCAAAGAATGAGTAGAAGCAGCAGTCCAACAGGCTTTTGCAAATGCCGCATTTGCCGCGAAGACAAAGCCACCCAGATCGCAACGCCCATAATAATATAGGCTAAAATACGGTGATTAAACTGAATAGCAGCCGAATTTTCAAAAATGTTTCTCCAAAAAGGGTTTTGGACAAAATAACCATTTGGCACCAATCCGCCGTCCATGAGCGGCCAGCTGTTATAGGTTTTACCGCTATGAGTACCCGCCACAAAGGCCCCTGCAAGAATTTGCAAATAAATCAACCCAGCTAAGAGTTTAGCACGCTTTGTCATAACAGCTGAGGATGACGTGGCAGCCATTCCCTCAACGCTGTCGCGCCAGAACCAGAACAGAAGCCCCAGAATTATAAATGCGGCGCCGAGATGAACCGCTAGCCGGTATTGGCTAACATCAACACGCTCATTACTTAGCCCGCTATGCACCATCCACCATCCAATTGCGCCTTGCAGCCCTATTAGTAGAACGATTGCAAAATATTTTAGGACCTGACCTTTAAGTTTGCCTCGCAGCAGAAAATAAAAGAATGGAAGCGTATAAACGAGGCCTATAAAGCGGCCTAATTGACGGTGCGACCACTCCATAAAATAAATAAATTCAAATCCTGCAAGCGTCATATCAGGATTTTCAGTTTCGAACTCTGGTATTTGTTTATATTTTTCAAATTCGTTTAGCCACGCCTCATGCGACAAGGGCGGAAGCGCGCCTGTGATGGGTTTCCATTCCGTGATAGACAATCCAGAATTCGTTAAACGGGTTGCACCGCCAAGCACAATCATCGCCGCCACCATGATAAGCGTAATTAAAAGCCACCATGAAATGGCACGCGAACTTTTAGACATAACACCAATAGAATTCATGGGATGCGGTATAACTCAAAAATCAACCGCATAAATGCGGCAAAATGGGAGTCTTAAAAGTTGTAAAACACGGTGATGGTCGGAATAGCAGGATTCGAACCTGCGACCCCTAAGCCCCCAGCTTAGTGCGCTACCGGACTGCGCTATATTCCGACAATCACCATGCGAAGCTGTATAGCGCGGCAAGCGCGTCACGCAATCCCAAAATGTGAAATTAGTCCGAGGTAACGGCTAATCTAGGAAGATTTAAAATCTAACCACTGCCCTCGTAGTTTCGTCAAACGCTCAAGTGCATTCTCTAAAGCGGTTGTATCCATGGCTGGTACTGAGGTAGGTATAGGGGGCGGCGCAGGCACGGCAACAGTTTCGTCAATGACCAAATCGCCCTCCCGAATATCCTCAATATCAACCTCTGTTTCTATGTATTCAGCTTCGTCATCGTCAACATAATCAACTTCGGGTAAATCAATTTCCACAGCATTTTTTGTCGGCGGCGGGACCGTCACATTACCGTCTTCAAGATCGACAGAATGAACCACGGGGGCAATATGTAAACCTAACGAAGATTTAGCTTTAGCTATAATTGGCGACTTTACCGCTGTAGGCTGAGAAATTGGCCGCAGGATTTCCTTATCAGCTATATTGGTTGCTTCAGGATTGGGCGCTTCAGGTTCAAAGTTGACGATACGCTCGGGTATAAGTTCGACTTCTTGGACAGGCTTGGGTTTAGCCGCGCGTTCAATTGATCGGCCAAGTTCAAGAACCCGTCCCGCGCCCTTAACACGTATCAGTTTTTGCACGTCCTTAATCGGATGCTTTTCATCATGGAGCAGAATTTTAATACCACGTAGAAACTCAATGTCTTCGGGACGATAAAAGCGGCGGCCTCCCCCACGTTTCATTGGTTTTATTTGCGGGAATTTAGACTCCCAAAACCGTAGTACATGCGGCTGTAGGTCAAGCTCTTCGCCAGCTTCACTAATTGTGCGGAATGCCCGTGTTGTCTTGTTTTGCATCCTTTACCCTCGGAAACAGGCCTTGCGTGCGCTGCAATAGCCCTTACGAATCAGGACTCTAGCCTATTTCTTTGAAAGTGACGAATCGACCCGCTCGCGCATGACTTGCGAGGCTTTAAAAACGAGTACACGGCGCGGCGTAATTGGTACAGCTTCGCCTGTTTTTGGGTTACGTCCAATACGTTGCTTTTTATCACGAAGTGAAAACGTACCAAAACCTGCAAGTTTTACAGATTCTCCTCGCAGTAGTGCTTGAGAAATTTGATCAATCACAGATTCAACGAGTTCCGAACTTTCAGTACGGGATAGACCAATTTCTCGGTATAGCGCCTCAGCAAGGTCAGCACGTGTTACAGTTCCAGCACTCATTCAAAATCTCCCCGCAACGCTCAAAACTGTCGAACCTCTGTGAACGTTAAAGCAAAGTTAACGCTTAGATGGCAAGTGAAATCGGTAAAAAAGGCAAAGAAAACAGTTACTTTACTGCTTTTATAGACGAAATAATGCAGCGCCCCATGTAAATCCACCGCCAAAAGCCTCTAACATCACTAAATGCCCACTTTTAATTCGGCCGTCTTTTATGGCCGTATCTAAGGCTAAAGGAACAGAGGCCGCAGAGGTATTTGCATGAAGCGCAACGGTTGAAACAACCTGCTCAGGACGTAACTTAAGGCGTTTTCCAACACCATCAAGGATGCGCTGATTAGCTTGATGCGGGACGCAGTAATCAACATCTGTCATCTCTAAGCCTATTTGTGCGGCACATTCTTTCATTGCGGCGGCTATATCCGTCACGGCATGGCGAAAGACCTGATTACCAACCATACGGACATGGCCGACGGTGCCCGTCTTTGAGGGGCCTCCATCGACATAAAGTAGTTCACGGTGGCGACCATCAGACCGGATCAAGGTAGAGAGCATACCTCGGTCATCATTGGTGCCATCACCCTCTTGAGCGCTCATGACAACGGCGCCTGCCCCGTCTCCGAATAACACACACGTCGTGCGGTCTTCCCAATCCAGCAGACGTGAAAAAGTTTCAGCCCCGATTACAAGAGCGTTCTTGGCCGCGCCTGTGCGCAGCAAAGCGTCAACGACTTTAACCGCATAGATAAAGCCGCTACAGACCGCCTGCACATCAAACGCCGCTCCCTGATGTATGCCAAGTCTTTCTTGCACAATTGTAGCGGTCGCTGGAAATGTATAGTCTGGGGTTGTCGTCGCGAGCACGATAAGGTCAATATCTTCCACCTTCAGCCCCGCGTCTTCAATGGCCCGCTTAGCCGCATGTGTCGCCAAGTCAGAGGTCGTCTCATCATCAGCCGCAATATAACGCTGCGTAATGCCCGTACGTTCACGTATCCATTCATCGGTTGTATCTACACGCTCGGTCAGCGCTTCATTGGTCAAAACATGCTCAGGCAAGTAAGAGCCTGTTCCAATAATTATCGAGCGGATCATTTTATGAATCCTATGTTGTCATCCTCATCGTGCAAAGCCGTCAGCGTTAAGTCGATTTTTTCAAGAAAATCACTCTCGGCGAGCCCAATGGCTATATTAAGGGCATTTGAAAATCCAACCTTATCCGTACCGCCATGACTTTTAATAACGATTCCATTTAACCCTAAGAACACACCGCCATTGGCGTTACGTGGGTCGATTTTTTTCTTAAGCCGCCGCAGCGCCATCGCGTTAAGATAAGTTGTGAACTTTGACCAAAAACTGCCCTGCAAAGCCTCTTTAAAATAAGTCCCAATCAACTTTGCCGTACCTTCAGCCGTTTTCAGAGCAATATTACCGGTAAACCCGTCCGTAACGATGACTTCCGCGCCGCCCATAGAAATATCGCTACCTTCTACATAACCTATGTAGTTGAGGCCAAGCTGGCTTTCTGAGAGCCGTTCATGAGCGGCTTTGACCACGTCATTACCTTTTAAATCTTCTGTACCGACATTCAGTAAGGCCACACGCGGGCTTTCAACGTGATAAAGCGCTCTGTAGAAAGCCTCCCCAAGTACGGCAAATTCAGTTAGTTGGCCTGCATCACACTCTATATTCGCGCCCACATCAAGGACAACACACATGCTGTTTGGGCCGGGCCAACTTGCCGCAATTGCTGGTCGCTGAACGCCTTGTTTGCGTTTCAGTATCATCATAGACATCGCCATGAGCGCGCCCGTATTGCCTGCAGACACCACAATATTGGCTTCATGGTCTTTGACGGACTGTATGGCGTTCCACATAGATGAGCCCTTACCGCGGCGTAGCGCCTGACTTGGCTTATCATCCATGGCAATAACATGCTCTGTATGGCGAATTTCGATACGCGATGAGGTTTCAGGTGATTTAGCAAGCAGCGGCTCAAGTTTGTCTTTGTTACCGTGCAGGATGAAACGGGCCTTGCGGCCTTTCCCAATTGTTTTCAGAAAGTGCTCGATACCGTCCACGACGATGTCGGGGGCATTATCCCCTCCCATCGCATCTATAGATACCACTAAACCTTGGAGCATATGCCACCTTTCCCGCCATGCTATAGCGCAGGCCTATTGCAATAACCAATGGGGATTTTTAAAATAAACGTAATTTACTCAGCTTGTGGCGGCAACGGCATATCAAACTGCACGAGAGCTATTTCGCCTAGACCTTTTCCAGCTAGCCCCCCTGAAAGCTTGACCGCATAGTCAGAAAGCGGCTTTACAAAAGCTCTGTGGGCAATATCCGCTAGCGTCAACGGTTCATCAGTTTCGTTTTCGGGTTCAGGAATAGGCGGCGCCATAATCCCATAATGGAGTGCATCCTCAATTGAACCCGCATCAATGCCCTCAGTATAAGCCTTAATCCGCGTGTAAAACAGACGAATCATTGGCTTAATTCGTTTCATGACACCCGTGTCGGACATGCCTTCTTCTCTCAGCGCGATATCCCAATCATCACGCATGACTTCGTAAAGGGCTTGCGCAAGACGCTTGCCCTGCTCCCCGTGAGAATTAAGCGCACGAATAATGGTAGCAAGATGCAAGGTCAGCAAATCAATGCGCCCATCGTAATTATCAGGCACTTTGCCCTCACCGTAAAATTCTGGACGGCGCGCTTGAACCATCATTGCATTATAGATACGGCCTGCGTCTTTGCGTGCTACGTCTTCGCGGCCAAACAACCTTGATATAAAACCCACTTAACCACTCCATTAAATTACAGACACTGTCTTGCAAGCGCGTCCCAGTTTAGCTAATGAGAAGCGACCTTAAACGCAACCCACGGCGAAAAGAGATTCAATGCAGGCCCGTTCCTTAATCATCCTGACTTTAACGGCAACCACTGTCGCTCTTTCAGGGTGTAACCCAGTTCTTCGCACACATGGCTATGTACCAACAGAGGCAGCAAAGCCGCAGGCCGTAGAGCCAGGGTCTGATACTAAGTCCAGCGTTCTTGCACGGCTTGGCAATCCCTCAGTCAAAGGTACTTTCGATGAGGATATAGATACCGACACTTGGTATTATATGAACCAAGTTCGCCAAAGCTTTGCTTATCTTCGACCGCTTGTTGAAGAGCGTTCTATTACAGCCATCTCGTTTAATTCCGACGGCCAAGTTGAGAAAGTCGCTGAATACGGCATAGAAGACGGCTATTACGTAAATATTGTTGACCGTAAAACCCCGACACGGGGACGCGAATTGTCAGTACTTGAGCAGATTTTCGGATCTGTTGGACGCCTGCCAACGAACGCACTTGGCGGCGGCAATCAACCAATCCCGGGGGGGGGAGGTGGACCGGGCGGCGGCAGATAGTCAAAAGACTAGCTTCCATCGCTTTCACCTCTAAAAAACCCGGCCAGATATCCATCGCGCCGGGTTTTTTTGTGAGTTCGATTATTTTCAGTGAAACAAACTTAATGACGGAAAAAGGCGCACACTCTTCGTGTGCCCTACGATCGAGCCAAAGAAACGCACGACCTGCACGTAGTGCAGGCTAATAAGCCCGAAGTAAAATGTGGTTTATATGCTTAAATGCTGCTGTGCACTTCGTGCAGCTTGTGTGAATTTTGCGATAGGGTCTCCAAAATCACACGAACTGCATTGCCATCCATTCACATATCAAGGCTGGCTTCTCACCGCCGTCAATATCCACTGTTATATCATATGTAATGAGGAACTGTCCGGGACGTTTTTCCACGGCGTCTTTAATAGTAAAGCGGCCGCGTACTTTAGAGCCGACAGGCACGGGAGACAGAAAACGCACTTTATCAAATCCGTAATTCATACCCATCTGCACGCCTTCCAACGTTATGGAGCCTTGCTCTGAAAATTTCGACAAGAGAGATAGCGTCAAAAATCCGTGCGCGATTGTGGTTCCAAATGGTGTGTGCTTAGCCTTAGCTTCGTCGACATGGATAAATTGATGATCTTCGGTTACATCGGCGAAGATATTGATGCGGTCTTGATTAATCGTAATCCAATCACTTATGCCAACCTCTGTTCCGACAAGTCCTGCAAGCTCTTCTTTTTTAACAGTTTTCATTACGCTCTCCCGCTTTTTTAATTATTTTACAAAGTCGCCCTTTTGGATACGCGTCAAGAATTTCGTGCCCTGCTGTCCGCCATTTGTGAACTCCTCTTGGCCAGATATATCTCGAATTTTATCAATGAATTTCGCCACATTTTCTGCTGTTTGCTCACCCTCGGAGAGGTTGATACCTTGTGTTTCAAAGACTTTGGTTTCGGAATAACCGCCTGCCCCCGCGCATAGAATCATACGGTTAGGTGCATCATCGCTGACGAGGTAAACAAGGCCAGCCGTGACAGAATCAACAGTGAGTTTCTCGAGAATTTCTTCAGGCATCAAGTTTTCTGTCATGCGCGAACGTGCCGTTGGGCTAAGCGTATTAATGCGAATATCATATTTTGCGCCTTCAAGGCAGAGCGTACGCATAAAGCCAGACAGACCCGCTTTTGCCGCGCCGTAATTCGTTTGTCCAAAATTGCCGTACATGCCGCTAGAACTCGTCGTCATGACGATGCGGCCATACTGGTTTTCTTTCATATGGTTCCAGATCGCCTTTGTACAAGTTGCCGAGCCGTGAAGGTGGACGTCCACAACGAGTTTCCAATCCGCCATTGTCATTTTTGAGAACGACTTATCACGGAGGATCCCCGCATTGTTGACTAGAATATCAACCTTGCCGAACGCTTTAATCGCTTCAGCGACCATAGCTTCAACTTCGTCCTGCTTGGTGACATTGGCACCATTGGCGATGGCCTCGCCGCCAGTCGCTTTAATCTCAGCGACAACATTCTGCGCCATTTCTGAACCTGCACCCGAACCGTCAACAGAGCCGCCAAGATCATTGACGACGACTTTTACGCCTCGCGACGCAAGCGCCAAAGCATGTGAGCGCCCAAGACCGCCACCTGCCCCCGTTACAATTGCAACGCGGTTTTTAAATTCGATAGACATATATTTTCTTTCTAAATCATATTTCTATTTGCGTGAAGATCGCTTGCGAGCACTCGCGGGACCTTTGCTAAAATTGATTATCAATCACTTTTTCGCAGAGCGCGAAGGCTACGCAACCTCAAAAAGTCCAGCCGCGCCCATACCGCCGCCGACACACATAGTACTGACTACATATTTTGCGCCGCGGCGTTTGCCCTCGATAAGAGCGTGAGCAACCATGCGCGCACCTGACATCCCGTAAGGGTGGCCAATCGAAATAGCGCCGCCATTGACGTTCATATTTTCCATCGGAATACCGAGCTTATCGCGGCAGTAAATAACCTGCACAGCAAAGGCTTCATTTAGCTCCCACAGATCAATATCAGACATTTTTAGTCCTGCTTGTTGCAAGAGCTTTGGAACAGCATAAATCGGGCCAATGCCCATTTCATCAGGCTCAAGCCCTGCGACTGCCATGCCGCGGTAAATACCGAGCGGGCTGAGGTTACGTTTAGAAGCTTCTTTGGCTTCCATTAAAACGGACACAGACGCGCCGTCAGAGAGCTGTGAGGCGTTACCTGCCGTAATGGTGTACTCTGGACCGCGTACGGGCTTGAGGCCTTGTAGACCGTCTAGAGTCGTGCTTGGGCGGTTACCTTCGTCCTTGGCAAGTGTGACCTCTTGTTCTGAGACTTCTTTCGTCTCTTTATTCATCACTTTCGTAGTTGATTTAAGCGGCACGATTTCGTCATCATATTTTCCCGCCTCTTGCGCCGCATGAGTGCGCTGCTGCGAGATTAGCGCATATTCATCCATCGCCTCGCGCGATACGCCGTAGCGCTTAGCCACAATTTCCGCTGTGTCGATCATTTGGATATAAGCATTGGGGTGTTTCTTGACGACGTTCATGTCAGGGGCAACCCGCATCTCAGCAGTCTGCACCATTGAGATAGACTCGACGCCCCCGCCAATAACGATTTGCTGATTGTCCGCGATGATTTGCTTCGCTGCAATGCCAATCGCCATCATGCCACTAGAGCACTGTCGGTCGATAGATTGCGCAGGCACAGTGACAGGTAGATTAGACGCGAGAACGGCATTACGGCCAATCGTGACTTGAACACCTTGCTGTAAGCCACAACCCATATTCACGTCTTCGACTTCGCCGCCTTCAAGACCTGCGCGCTTAACGGCTTCGTCAATACAATGACCCGCAAGGGTCGGCGAAGCCGTCGCGTTAAAGGCGCCGCGGTATGCGCGGCCAATGGGGGTTCTGGCGGTTGAGACAATAACGGCTTCACGCATTGGAGGCTCCTAAGTTAGTTGTTATGCAATTATGTGCATATGATAAGGCGGGCATGGATTATTATGCAAGTCAATTCTATGTCATCTTGGGCATGAGAGCCGTTCAAAACTGAAGGTTAGCTTCGCACCCATTCGCCGGATTTACCACCAGATTTCTCTAAAAGTTTTATATCACTAATAATCATATCACGGTCTACAGCCTTAAGCATGTCATAAATCGTGAGGCAGGCAACCGAGACAGCTGTTAACGCCTCCATTTCAACCCCTGTCTGGCCGCTCGTTTTCGTTTCAGCCCAAACGTTAAGTCCCTGACCTGCCGCAGTAATCTTTACACTCACTTTCGAGAGCGGCAGCGGATGGCAAAGCGGGATAAGAGCTGCGGTTTGCTTTGCGCCCATAACGGCCGCGAGTTCAGCCACAGAAATAACATCGCCTTTTTTGGCGGCATTCTGCGTAACCAATGTCAACGTTTCAGCGCGCATGCTTACAAATCCAGACGCCACAGCGCGGCGAGTCGTGACGGCTTTAGAACCAACATCCACCATGGCCGCACGGCCCTCTCCGTCAAAATGCGTTAATTTACTCATTACGTCTCTCCGAGGCGCGGCATGAGTTCCACCATATTGCACGGGCGGTGGCGATTATCGAGCTGCGCGCATATCACCTTGTCCCAGCCGTCTTTGACCGCGCCATTACTTCCAGGCAGGCAGAAAATGAATGTCTCTCCTGCGAGGCCCGCGCAGGCACGCGATTGCAAGGTCGACAGACCAATTGTGCCGTAAGATACCATGTGAAAAACCACAGAAAATCCGTCGATGATTTTATCAAATAAAGGCGTAACAGCCTCGACGGTGATGTCCCTTCCCGTCAGCCCAGTTCCTCCCGTTGTCACCACCGCATCCACAGACGGATTGTCAATCCACAGCTGAAGTTGATGGCGAAGTTCTTCTATATCGTCTCTTACAATTTTGCGAGCTGCCACACGGTGACCCGCCGCCTCTATTCTCGCGGCCAGTAAATCGCCCGAAGTGTCATTTTCGCACGTACGCGTATCCGAAACTGTCAGCACAGCAATACGAATAGGTTTAAAGTCTCTCGTTTCGTCTATGCCAATCATTTTAAGCCCTTATTCCAACGCTCAATATCTGTCTTATCTTGCTCGCGCGGCTCAATCCAAACTGCGCCGCTTGGCCCAAGCTCTTGCTTCCAAAACGGCGCTTCGGATTTGAGATAATCCATCATAAAGTCGACAGCCTGAAATGCGTCGCGACGATGAGCGCTTGCAGCTGTAACATATACGATTGCCTCACCCGTTGCCATATCCCCAACGCGGTGAGTGATATGGCAAACCGTGATATCCCAACGAGAAAGCATCGTTTCAATCATGCGGTCAATCTGCGCTTCTGTCATGCCTGGGTAATGGCTAAGCCGCAACGTCTCAACGGCCCCTGCCTCGCCTCGCACATAACCCGCGAAACTTGCGATTGCGCCTATATCGCCTGCTATATCCCGAAACGACTTGGCCAGCTGCTCAGGCTCAAACGGGTCTGACGTTATAACAACTCGTTTCATCCTAGCCCCCGCTTAAAGGCGACATGAAAGCGATCTCATCGCCATCACTTATAGGCGCGTCAACAGCTACGATTTGTTGATTTTTGGCAATGCGGTTGCCTTTTGCTGACAGCGCTTCACCAAGAGCTGCATTTTCTTCGCCGAGCCAACTTGAAAGCGCGTTAATCGTCGACACGCCGTGCGGCAGAGCACATGTGAGCGTCTCGGAAACATCCGACAATCGTCCAAAGAATAAAATCTTTATCATGAGCCTTGCCTAACATATACACGGCCACGAGTTACAGACTTATTTACCTGTCAATTTAAGAAGCCGGCTGAGATCGTCAGCTGTATCAATATCATCACCAAAGGGCGCAGCAAGTGCTAGCGTATTTACCGCTTGGCTTTGCGTTAAATTATCAGGCTGACGCCACTCGCCGCACACCTTGCTCCTAAAAATAGCCGGCGGTTGGACATGACCCTCATAGAGTGTTTTAACTACCCCTTCGTCTGGCGCAGCCTCTATCAACGCGTGAATATGCGCTGGAGGTACTAAGGGCATGTCGGCGAGCATTATGCAGATGCCTTTTGGCATAACTCTTACGGCTTTCTCTCCCAGTTGAATCGAGTGGGAAAGCCCTAACGCCGCACTAGAGTTGATAACAATATCAAAGCCGCGGGCTTTAAACACATCTGCGCGGTCGCTACAGTTTGGGGGGACGACGGCTATCATTTGAGCAAAGCCAATTTGATGAGCTGTCTTCGCAGCATAATCCGCTAAAGGACGGCCACTAAAATCGGCCAATAATTTATCTGCCTCTCCAAAACGTTTGGAGAAACCGCTAGCGGGAATGATTAAGGCTAGGTCACTTGGTAACATTGGAAGATACTAAGCCAGCCTATTGCAAAGACCTAGTCCAAAGACTTAAAAGACGGTCAGGAGAATTCCATGATTTCAGTTACTGATGCCCTATCTTCTATCGAGAAAAACCGTCCGTTGACGGACGTTCAGGTCGTAAGTTTAGAAGCAGCTTTGGGGCGAACTCTTGCAAATAACGTAGAAGCTAAGCTCACCCATCCTCCGCTTAATGCCTCGGCTATGGACGGTTACGCTGTCAAACTCGCCGATATTAGCGAGCGGGGCGCTAGATTGACAGTCATTGGCGAAGCGCCCGCAGGCACGCCATTTAGTAAAGGCATCAATTCAGGTGAAGCCGTCAGAATATTCACAGGGGGCGCTGTGCCAAGCGGTGCAGATACGGTTATCATTCAAGAAAACATCACAGCTGAGGGCAATCAAATCACAGTTGAAGCCCCCCAAGGCGCGCCGCGCCATATTCGGCTTGCGGGACTTGATTTTCAAATTGGCGAGACACTGATTAAAAAAGGCGCACTTATTGGCCCATCGGAAATAGCCGTGGCAGCCGCAAGTGGCCAAATGACATTGCAGTTAAGACAAAAACTCCGAGTGGCTATTTTAACGGGTGGAAACGAGCTTGTGTCGCCGGGCGAGACACCTAAAGCGGGACAAATCATCAATTCCAATCCCTATGCCCTCGCCTCTATGATAAAAAGCTGGGGGCATGACCCTGTCATTCTTCCAACAGCAAAAGACACAGTTGAAAGCATTGCGGATAAAATTAAGCAAGCGGATGACGCTGACGTCATTGTCCCTATCGGCGGCGCGTCAGTAGGCGATCATGATCATATGCGCGCAGCCTTTAGAGAGGCAGGGCTTGAGATGATTTTTGAGAAAGTGGCAGTCCGTCCTGGAAAGCCAACATGGTTCGGAAAGCTCGGCGGTCGGCCCATACTCGGCCTACCGGGCAATCCCGCTTCAGCTTTCGTGTGTGCCCAGCTGTTTCTGCGTCCTCTTTTATCGGGTGAACCATCAAAATATCTAACCGCAAAGCTATCGATAAAGATTGCCGCCAATGGCCCGCGCGAAAGCTATCAACGTGCCATCCTAACGCCAAAGCCCGACGGAACATTATATGCCGCACCGCTGCCTCTGCAAGATAGCGGGCTTATGACGCCGTTTTTAATCGCAAATGGATTGCTGAAGCTGACCTCAAATCAGAGTGCAATAAAAGCAGGTGAAATTGTTGAAGTTATGCTGATTAAACCACTGTTTTAAAACAAAAAAAGCCGCCCCAATGGGACGACTTTAAATTCGCTCTAATCTCTAAATTAGAATGTATAGCGTAAATTCGCGCCATATGTGCGCGGCTGGTTTGGATATCCACGAATCAAACCGAACAAGGCAGGTGTATTAAACTGCTGTTGCAGATACTCATCGTTAAATGCATTCCTTACATAGACCTGTAAGGCAACACCATTTTGGAAATCTAGTCCACCAGCGAAGTTAAACGTTTTAACTTCACGGTCAAAATTAGCAAAACCCGTCGCACTCGCAACTGGAACATCCCCAATAGCCGAATTTAAAACACCGGCATCAGCGTCAAAATCGCTGCTTTGATCGATTAGGTCTGTATTACTTTCAAAATTGAAATCGCCTCGAAGATAGCCCTCCCACCCATTTTGAAATCTGTGATCGTAATTCGCAGATACAGACAAATTCCAAGGGGACACACCTGCAACTGTATCACCCGAGCGATCTTGAGGAATATTGAATATATCTGTTGACTGCGTAAAAGAAATATATTCAGCGTCAATATAGGCACCCGCGAATCCTAAGGTAAGCGCTTCAACCGGGCGGTATGTAATATCCCATTCTGCACCACGTGAGCGCTGCTCACCTGCATTGGCTAGAACAAAGCCCGCACCATTAAAGATATTGGACTGAAAACCATCAACAGTTGTTTCAAAAAAGGTTAAATTGAATGTACCTTGATCAAATCTAGTTTTGACGCCGACCTCAATGTTTTCGGTCTCCTCGGGATCCGCAGCACGTGTACCAAAATTTCTCGCCGTTAACGGATCAACAACAGCATCTGCGGGAATAGCCGCAGCCGTTATCGTATTTGAAATTAACTGGCCATCCGTTGTACGCACCGTGAAGTTATTTGGCAATGAGGCGAAGTTCGCCGCAATTGGACGTCCATTCTCATCAATAAAATCATTCAAATTCGGACGAGAGTCCCGTGATAGATTAACTGACGACGCTTTGTAGCCTGTTGAATAACTCGCATAAAAATTAATGTTATCATTAAGCTCATATGCGCCTTTAACCGAGAATGTGACTTCATTATCATTGGTGCTATTTGATTCAACACCATTTGGAAGTGAGGCGAAATTTGGTTGAAACTGTAAACCTGTTAAGCCCGCAAGTGGGTTGTTTGGACTAGCAACGAGTTCTGCAATAGATTGCTGGAACCCACCAAACGCAACACTACCAGGAACGGTTTGCGAAAGATCTGCCGGGTTAATAAAACAAGCCGGAGACGCCGTCACTGTGCCAAGGTTAGCGAATGAGAACGGCAGGGGTCCGAAAGGCGCACCTGTAGTCGGATCGATACAGCTAGCCGCAAATTGCGGGAAGGCACCTGGAATAACTGCATTGACGCCAGCCTGACCAAACAAATCGACGTTTGAGAATAAATCTCCGTTTACGCTCGAGCCTGTAAAGTCCTTGCTATCTTCAAGATAAGCTGCGCCGACTGTTAGAACGAATTTATCAGTGACTTCAAAGTCAACATTACCAAAGATAGAAAACGACTCATTTGTTAATGCGAATGTCTCGTCAATAACAACATCACTCGAGAATGCTGACCCAACAGGGATACCAGCGGCTTGTTCAACGCCTGAAAATGTGGCTTCACCTGCCGCTGGACCACCCGCGCCCCCGATAAGCGCAGAAAACAAAGGTCGCGTCTGGGTGCCAAATTGGAGCTGGCTATCAAAATCGATTTCTTCGTCAAAGTAAAACCCGCCCAACAGCCAACTTGCTCGATCGTCAAAAGCGGTGCCACTTAGCCGTAGTTCTTGTGTTAAAGTCCGTATATTTACGTCTTGCGACGCAACTGGCAGAAAATCGACATTTGTGAAGTCCGCGTCTAGATCCGTGAAAGAGTCGTTGACACGATAGGCCGTGATTGAAGTCAAATCAATATTGTTGGCTAACTGAGCATCCACATGGAAAGAAATCCCAGTGTCCTCAATGTCATTCACAGGCGTATCATTGAGACTTATTTCATAGTCAAAAGGATCGTTAGGATCATTAGACTGCAACCCAAAGAAGGCAGACGCTGCACCAAATAGTGCTGTACCATTTTGGGCAGTACCGATTGCCGGGGCCGCATCTATTAAATCGATTAGTGCAGTTCCACAGCAACTTTCGTCAATATTGCTGTAATCTGCAATCACTCTAATTTCGAGATTATCGGTCGGCTGGTAGAGAAGGTCACCACGGAAATTAAAGCGGTCACGATCATTAACATCTTGATCACCATTTAGGTTTTCAAAATATCCATCGCGTTTATTGAGGCCACCAGAAATCGCGCCGGCAACATTCTCTGAAATTGGGCCGCTTAAATAAGCTTTGGCCAGTCTCTGATCGAAGTTACCATAACCAACCTCAACAACACCCGTATTTTCAAATGATGGCTTTTCTGTCACAACACTAATCACACCGACAGAGGCGTTCTTACCAAATAAGGTTGATTGTGGTCCGCTAACAACCTCGACACGCTTAAGCTTTGGCAGATCACCAATCTGCGCCGCTGCCCTCGAGCGATAAACACCATCAACGAAAATACCAACAGAAGGTTCAATACCCGGGTTATTCGCACCATTACCAAACCCGCGAATAATGAAGTTGGATTGATTTGCATTTTGCAACGTTGAAATACGCAGAGTAGGGACAACTGATTGCAAGTCTTTCAAATCAAGAATTTGCGCGCGTTCAATTACGGCTGCATCAATAACAGAGACGGCAATCGGTGTCTCTTGCAATGTCGTTTCGCGCTTTGTTGCCGTGACAATAATTTCGTCTTGCACCTGTGCAGCAGCAGGCATAACCATTGTACCAGCGGCAATTACAGATGTTGTGAATAGGAATGACTTTTTGAACATATTTCCCCGGTCCTTTATTGAAGGGTTGGTATGAGCACTCCAAAATCTTTAGTTTCGGATATGCATATAGTTGCATGGGTACCCTTCATTTTTGATCTGCGCAAGAGTTTCTATGCGGCGGTGTGGTTTTCTTGTTAGTCTGTGACAATTAAGCCACTTACAACTTTAGAATATCCAGAAGGATTGGACCCAAACCTCATTCACGGCGTGACATTATTGACCAAGCCGCTTAAAGCCCCCTCATGACGAACAACCCTGACAGCACGAAGCTTCCAGAGAGCGCGCCCGCGGGCACGTGGATGGCACAAGTTGCTAATGAACCCGATATGGGCGAGCGTCTTGATAAATGGGTTGCGGGCTGGACAGGACTGTCTCGAGGACGGGTGTTAGAACTCATCGGAAATGGGGACATAAGAGCAGAGGGTAATATAGTCACCAAGCCTTCGATGAAAATATTGCCGGGGATAGAATATGCTGTCTTCGTTCCGCCGCCGCGTGATGACATCCCTAAACCAGAAAACATCCCTTTGGATATTCTGTTTGAGGATGATTGGCTTATTGTCGTCAACAAACCCATAGGCATGACAGTCCATCCGGCCCCAGGGTCTCGCACAGGTACACTGGTTCACGCTTTGCTTTACCATTGTAAAGAAACGCTATCGGGGATTGGCGGCGTGATGCGTCCCGGTATTGTTCACCGCATTGATAAGGATACTAGCGGCGTCATGGTAGTCGCTAAAAATGACCAGGCTCATCGCTATTTATCCAAGCAATTTGCCAAGCACACAATAGAGCGCCTTTATATTTGCTTTACGCGTAGCGGGCCCAAACCCCGCGTTGGCAGAATCGAGTCTCGCCTCGCCCGCAGTCAACACGACCGCAAGAAAATCACTGTTGTGCGCGGCACTTTTGGTGATATGGAGGCCTCAGAGCACGGACGCCACGCAGTAACTCATTATGAACAAGTTCAAGGTTACGGCCAGCAGCCGCACGCCGCGCTTGGAACTCCGCAAGTCAGCCGCATTGAATGCCGGCTTGAAACAGGCCGCACTCACCAAATTCGTGTGCATCTCGCACATATCGGCTGCCCTCTTCTTGGCGATCAGCTTTACGGAAAACAACGGGCCTTTTTGACAACTAAAAACCCCAATGAACTTGCCGTACGCGAAGCTTTGTCGGGGTTTAAACGCCAAGCTTTACATGCGGCGAGGTTAGGCTTTAAACATCCGGGTACAAAAAAAGACATGATCTTTGAGAGCGAAATGCCTGAAGACATGCTCGCACTCCAACGCACTTTTGCAGGATTGGACAAAGATGTTTAACGCTAATATTTACGCGCAAAACATTATTATATTTCGTAATTTTGATCCACGATAGCTTGGAAAGCAGGCTTAGCAACACCGTCTCGATCAAAGAGAAGCGGATAGTTTGTGCGCTCTGTTGGCGCGAAGTTAAGCCAGCTATCACTATCACGAACACCCCACAAGTTCACAGATTCAACAGACGAACGTGTACTAAGGCCGTTAAAGAGGTCTCTTAATAATCTGGCTTGGGTTGCCAGCAAATCCTCGGGCGCGGTAGCGCCTAAATCAGGCTGACAATTTGTTTCGCTTTCCCAACAAGAGCCCGGGTCTTGATAGCAGCTAACATCAAGTTCTGTGACATGATTAATAAGCCCTGCAAATTCGTTGGCTACTATATCAATTGCCGCCAAAGCATCCGACGCATCAGTCGTGAGCTGTAAGTGGAATTGATGCCCAACTCCATCAATTGGAACACCTCTGTCCAAAAGCCGGCGTACAATTTCCATGGTCCAATTCATCTTGAACGGGTTTTCCGTTTCGTAATCACTAAGGAAAAGCTGCGCAGAAGGATCTGCTGCACGCGCAGCGTTAAACGCCCAATCAATATAATCTGCACTACCAACAGCCTGAAACCACCCTGTATCGCGGTCAGGACCAACGCCATTATCCCCGTTATAAATATCGACAGATGTCGCTTCATTCACGACATCCCAAACGGAAATACGTCCCGCAAAATGTTCCATGACTGTCGTGATATAGTTTTCAAGTCTTACGCGGATTTGAGCAGGCGTGCCCTCATAAAAGTAAGCAGGTGTTGCTTCATGCCAAACAAGGGCATGCCCCCTCACCGTCATATTATTCTCTAAAGCCCAATCTACGACCCGGTCAGCTGGTCCAAAATTATAAACACCTTCTGTTGGGGCAATTTGATCAGGTTTAAGTTCATATTCTGGAGTCACTGCATTGAACTGTGACTGCGCAAGTGCCGCGGAGAGATCACCATCGTTAATTTTGTTTGCCGTCATGGCCGCCCCGACACTAAAATTATTACGAAAGGCATCCCGCAGCATACCATCCGTCAACGTGAAGCCAGAAGGCTCGGGGGTCGGCGTTGTGGGCGGTGGCGGTGGAGGCGCAGGAGTTGGCGTAATCGGAGGCGTCGAACTGGTCAGAGCAGCAGGGTTCGAAGAACCTGCCCCCCCACCACATGCCGACGTCATGAACGCCGCAGCACCTGCCAATAATTTTAGCCTCTGTCTTGCTGTAATATCCACCATGTCTCACCTTTTTGCAGACGTCAGCACCTGAGCTCACGTCATTTGACAAAAACCTAAAAGAAAAGTCTTAAAATTGACTAGGCATAAGAAAAATTTCTGCGTTAATTTGGTGTTTCCTGGTCACATTTTGCAAGTTTGGTAAATATAGAGTTTCCATTCGCTAATCACTTGCGCCACGTTCAATCTCGTGATTTAAAAAATCATGACATTACGAAAAATTGCGCTTTTAAGCGCAGCGGCCCTAGCTCTCGCGAGCTGCGGCGGCGGGGATAAAGATAAAAACGCGAAATCAGATGATGTAGACAAAGCTGCAGCCTTTGCGGCGACCTATAAACCGATGCCGTCCGAAACAACGTTTATTACTAACGCTCATATAATTGACGGCGCTGGCGGCGAGATTGAGAATGGTTCTATTCTTATTACAAACGGACGCATTACTGCGATTGGCGCAGACATTGACGGCGGCGATGCCAAGGTTCTTGATGCAGGCGGAAAATATGTCACGCCCGGCATCATCGATATTCACTCCCATCTTGGCAATTACCCATCACCGAGTGTTCGCGCACATAGCGACGGAAACGAAATCACGAGTCCTATAACCTCCGAAGTCTTCGCCGAGCACGGTGTTTGGCCGCAAGATCCAGGATTTGATGAAGCTTTAGAAGGCGGCGTGACCACGCTTCACATTCTCCCTGGCTCGGCGAACCTCTTCGGCGGCCGCGGCGTGACACTGCGCAATATAGCGTCTCGCACAGTTCAAGGCATGAAGTTCCCTGAGGCCCCCTATACGCTCAAAATGGCCTGCGGCGAGAACCCGAAGCGTGTCTATGGCAGTAAAGGTGGTCCCGGCTCTCGGATGGGTAATGTGGCTGGCTACCGTAAAAACTGGATTAAGGCGGCTGAATATAAAGCAAAACGCGACAAGGGCGGCGATGATTTTAAACGTGACCTACAGCTGGAAACGCTTGCAGATGTGCTAGACGGCAAAATTCTCGTCCAAATGCACTGCTACCGCGCAGATGAAATGGCGCAAATTTTGGATATCGCTAAGGAATTTGACTATAAAGTCACCACATTCCACCACGCGATTGAGGCCTATAAAATTGGTGACCTCCTTGCGGAAAGCGATACATGTGCCGCGATGTGGGCGGATTGGTATGGCTTTAAAATGGAGGCCTATGATACGATAGCCGAAAACATCCCCTTTGTGCATGCCGCAGGCGCTTGCGCTATGATACACTCAGATAGCGACCTTGGTATCCAAAAGCTCAACCAAGAAGTGGCTAAAGCATGGGCAGACGGCAACCGAGCAGGTCTTGATATTTCACGGGCTGATGCGTGGAAATGGCTCACATACAACCCAGCCAAAGCTCTCGGTATCTTAGAGGAAACAGGTTCCCTTGAAGTTGGCAAACGCGCAGATATTTTGTTGTGGTCTGCTGAGCCGTTTTCTACTTATGCACGGCCTGAAAAAGTCCTGCTCGACGGAGCTATAGTTTTCGACAAGGCACTCGGCCTCAAACCGACCTCTGATTTCAGATTGGGTCAAGTTTTCCAAGGCCAGATTGATAAAAACGCAGCGGGAGGAAACTAGCATGAGACATTTCGCAAAACTTTCCCTCGCAACCCTACTCGCCCTCGGGACTGCCCTGCCCGCCTTAGCGCAGGATATGCTAATTAAAGACGCTAAAGTCGTAACCAATGGCGCTGGCGGCATCATTGAGAACGGCGACGTCTTAATTCGCGGCGGTAAAATCGTCGAGATTGGTACGAATATCGCGCCCCCCGCAGGTATTGAAGCTATGGACGGAACAGGCAAATGGGTTACGCCCGGCCTCTTCGCACCTTTTTCCAGCATTGGCCTCGTTGAAGTTAACGCCGAAGCGAACACAAATGACATCAGCGCAGATGAAGCCAATACAAGCGTCAGCAACCGTGCGTCAGATAGCTTCAATCCAAAAACCCCCGTCATCGGCAATACACGTGTAGAAGGCATCACTCATATCGTTTCGGCACCGGGCACGGGCGAAAACATATTTGGCGGCATAGGTTTAGTTGCCAACACCACAGGTGATTTTGACTCAATTAAAACCGACCAGGCTTTTATGTACATCTCGCTTGGTGAAGGAGGCGCAAATGCAGCAGGCGGATCAAGGTCTGCGTCTATGAACCAACTTCGCGCCGCGCTTGATGATGCAGGCGCATATCCATCACGTTACAGCGGTCCAGATGATGGAGACGCGTTAACACGCCGCGATGCAGCAGCTTTGTTCCGTGCAGCCCGCGGTCAATTACCCATTATCATCGGCGCTGATCGCGCGGTTGATTTGATAAACATTATTAAGCTCAAGAAAGACTACGGTCTTGATGTGATTATCACAGGCGCAGCAGAAGGCTGGATGGTGGCAGATGAGCTAAAAGCCGCGGGTATCAGAGTTATGGTCGATCCTCATGATAACTTACCTGGCAGCTTTGACATGGTCGGCGCGCGTTTAGATAACATTGTTATACTCGATAAAGCAGGCGTTGATTACGCGATTATGACGCGGAGCGCAGGTTTGACGCATAACGTTCGCGTTCTGTCACAACATGCAGGCAATGCAGTTGGTGCAGGTCTGTCATGGGACAAGGCGTTCGCCGCCATATCCTCCACACCTGCCCGTTGGTTTAAAACTAAGTCAGGTCAGCTAAGCACAGGTTCCGACGCGACACTTGTGATCTGGGACGGTGATCCACTGGAGGTCTCCACAGGTGCGCTCGTAGTTTATATTGACGGCAAAGCTCAGGATATGCGCTCTCGCCAAATCGCGCTTCGTGATCGTTATAATCCGCTCAATCAGGACACAGTGCCGCATAAGTACCGCTAGAACTGAAAAGTCGCTTCAGTTGTTAACGGCTGAAAGGTCAAACCAACATTGATGGTGATACTTGACTTACTATTCTTTGTAAGTTCTTTGCGCACATAATCAGAACCGAGAAGCTTGATAATTTTTTTCGTCGCGCGTTCAATTTCGGCAGGTGTCGCTTTTATCCCTGCCCGCTTCACGGCTGAGCGAACACGGCTACGAATATCGCGCTCTACAGTTGCGGCATCTACCGCTTCAAAAGAGGCTAAATCAATACCATCAAATTTAATCGTCAGCGGCGTATTTTGCGGTGCCGCCACCGTTATGATTGCCGTTTTATATCGCGCAAGTCTATCTTCCGGCTGCGATGTTGCTACCGTAGCCATGGACGAAAACAAAATGATGATTAAAGCGCCCGCTGTAATCTTCTTTATGAAAACCCACATTTTCATGTTCCTTTCATACCCTAGAATCCCCTCCAAGGCGACTCTAAAATTACAGTATGGTAAGAATAAGGCTGTGACGACAGTCACACTTTGTCCAAATTAGCCCATTTTACTGCAGATTCAGGCGCTTGACCTTTGTCGCAATAGTCCTATGTTGCGCGCAATACGCAGGGCGCGGTTAAACTGCGCATTTTATAACGGCGCGACGTGTGCGCCATTTACTGAGGCGGAAAACCCCTCAGACTTGAAAGACCCCGACTTGACCACTGAACCGACCCCCAATGAAATTGCTGCAGACGCTCCTGTCACCGTGACATTTAAAGAGCTGGGCCTTGACCCCAAAATCATCAAAGCGCTGGACGACATGGGATATGAACGCCCAACACCTATCCAAGCTGCCGCTATACCGCCCGCGCTCGAAGGGCGCGATGTCCTTGGCATCGCCCAAACGGGCACTGGTAAAACAGGCGCGTTTACGCTGCCCACTGTTCATAAGCTCGCCAAGGGCCGCGCCCGTGCACGCATGCCGCGCTGCCTTATCGTTTGCCCAACCCGTGAACTTGCCGCGCAAGTTGCTGAGAACGTCGAACTTTACGGAAAATATCTTAAACTCGAAATGGCGCTTCTCATTGGCGGCGTCTCTTTTGCCGAGCAAGACAAAAAACTCACGCGGGGCGTTGATGTCTTGATTGCAACACCAGGCCGCCTGCTCGACCAGTTTGAGCGCGGCAAAATCCTGTTAACTGGCGTGCAAACCCTTGTTGTTGATGAAGCTGACCGTATGCTTGATATGGGCTTTATCCCTGACATTGAGCGAATTTTCGAAATTACGCCTTTCACCCGCCAAGTTCTGTTCTTCTCGGCAACCATGCCCAACGAAATTAAACGACTTGTAGAGCAGTTCCTGCATCAACCAGAAACCATTCAAGTTGCGCGCAAAAACATGACGGCGAAAACCGTCACTCAGCGCATTGTTCGTCTCCCGAAATCAGACGCCAAGCTTAAGCGTACAACTTTGCGCTGGATAATTGAAAATGAAGACGTCCAAAACGGCATTGTTTTTTGCAACCGTAAACGTGATGTCGATATCGTCGCGAAATCACTCACCAAACATGGCCACTCAGCTGCGCCTATTCATGGTGATTTGGCGCAAAGCCAACGTACGGACACTTTGGCCGACTTCAAAGAAGGTCGCGTTAAAATTCTTGTCGCCTCTGATGTGGCTGCGCGCGGACTTGATGTCCCTAGCGTAAGCCACGTGTTTAATTATGACGTGCCCAACCATGCAGAGGATTATGTCCACAGAATTGGCCGTACGGGCCGTGCTGGCCGTAAGGGTGATACCGTCATGCTTGTCGCGCGCTTGGATGAGAAAAATTACGACGCCATTCTTGATATGATCAAAGTCAAAGAAATCGAAGAACTTGAAATCCCGGGCATTGAAGATTTCCCAACGGAAGGCAAAATGAGACGCGGCGGCCGGAATGACAAAGGCGGCAAAGGCCGTGGCCGCGGCAGAAATGACCGTAGCGGCGGTGGACGCGACCGAAATCGCAGCCGAAGCGGCGGAGGCCAAACTCATAGTCGCCCTGCCCCAAAACGCGAAGAACCGGTTAAAGTCGTAGAACAAGCCCCAACCTTGTCCACGGAAATGAAAGCCAGCAACCGTACGCGCAAAGCGCCTGCTGGCCGTAAGAAGCCAGAAGGTGAAAAGGTAGAGACGGAAACGCCAAAAACTGAAGCTTCACCCACAGCCAAAGCTCGAGATACATCACGCACACGCAAAGCCCCGCCAGGTCGCCGTAAAGCACCTGACGGCCGTAAAAAAGCTGAGCCCCAACCTGAACCCAGAGCTGAGCCCGAAACTAAAAAAGCCGAAGACGCGCCGGCTCGTGAAGAGACAAGATCTCCTGCGAAAAAATCATCTCGCAAAGCCCCATCTGGACACGGTAAAAAATCTAATAAAAACAACCGCGAACAGAAATCAGATGAACCGCGCGGTGATAATAAGTCGCCCGAACAAGCCGCACGCGATAACGCCAAGCGTAATGAACGTGACAATTCAAAACGAAGCGGAAAGCGCTACCATGACAAAGGTAAAAAGGAAGACTTTTCTGGCTTTGGTGATGATGTGCCCGCGTTTTTCAAAGCTCAGTTAAAATAGACGCTACTGAGAGAGGCGCGCGTAAAGCGCGTCAAGCTCATCAAAGATGGCGTTCAAAACATTATCATTTTCAAGCATAAGGCAGTGCCCTGTCTTGGGCAACTTCACCAGCTTACAATCCGCAAGACCATAGGTGCAGGCAGCTTCTGATGTTGGGCTATCTATAATCACATCATTTTCCGCAACAACCATATGAATGGGCAGATCTATTTTCGCCGCATAATCTGATGTTTGAAGCAATTCGCCGCTGCTAATCATACCGCGGACATAGTTATTCGTCACGCCGCCGACGCGCTGCTCAGGTTTGCGAACAAAAACGGTATCGCGCAAATAAAGACGCTTGGGTTCAGAAGCGCAGTCACTTCCAACCGTCAAATCTGTTCCATCCGGACGCCACTCACCTTGAACCGGTGCAAAGCGTTTACCTTTGCCAACTAGCTTCGCAAATCCTGTCATTGTTTTTGTAAATCCAACTGAAAAAGGCGCTGTATTTGGGCGATAAGCAGGCGCGAGCAATAGGAGCCCATCTACGCCCGTCTCGTGATCCCCCTCCAAACGCAAAGCCACGTGCCCGCCAAAAGAAGACCCAAATATAATCAAGGGAAAATTCTGAGGATAATCTTGCGCCTTAATAAATCCGGCAACATCATCAGAATATACACCGAAATCCTCTGCATATAGCTTTTCAGGGTGCTCAGAGCGGTGACGGTCGCTTCCGCCCTGCCCGCGTAAATCAACCCCCACAACATGATACCCACGTTTCGCTAGCATCGATACGTGTTCACCATACATATCCATAGAACTCGTGTATCCGGGAAGAAGTAAAACAGACGCTTTGGAGTCATCTGCTCTAGTTTCACCCCAGCGAATTTTTGTGCCGTCACTTGTCTGAAAAAAGTCCCAAGCCCAACCTTCTGGCATCGAGGGAACATTATAGGCCGCGCTATCGGCCAGATAGCTATCATCTGGCATGTAAGGAACGTATTTAGTTTCTGGAATTAAGATTAAGCCGCCAAACAAAACCAGAAGGACGATCACGATTAACTTCACGAACTTCATATCAAGCTTTCGGATAGCCATACGTTTCGCTGTAAGCTTGATCGCGTTCAAAGCCCGCATGCCATTTAGCGAGCTTTGGCGCGCGTTCTTGCCATTTAAGATGACCTGCACGGTAACTCGCGTAATCAAGCGCGCAAATAATGGCGAGATTACCATAAGTCCATGGCCCGCCAAGCCAATCAGATATTTTCTCTAAAGTCTCAACCGCGTGTATAGTCGCTGTTTCGTGGCGCTCTATCATTTTATCCCAATGCAAAGCTTCGGGCCGAGCGACTTCCTGACGATAATTATAGACGGCATCTGACAAGCCGTCGCCAAGCGCATGCTGCCATTTTTGTAGAAAATGTGAGTGCTTATCCGAAGCTAAGATTGAGGTATCACCCAAGCTATCAAGATATTCACAAATCACAGGACTATCAAATAGATATTGCCCCGGCTGCCACTCTAGCGCTGGAATCTTCCCGAGCGGGTTATCCCCCGCTTTATATCCGTTCGCGCCGTCTTGTTCGGGCTTAAGTTCTTCAAGCCCTATCCCGTGCAATCGCGCGAGTATCATGGCCTTACGTGCGTAGGGTGAAATGGGGTGGCAAATAAGTTTCATAGGCGATCATAACCGCGTAAAGCCGCCTCGCCTAGCCTTGATTAAGGCCAAGTTCTTTTTGGCGGGTCTTAGTTAGATTTCGCGACGCCATTTGATAGGACGCCTGCAGATGTTCGCGCAGATTATCATCATCAAGGCCGGGCTCCGCATATTGCTGAATCCATTTCATCCCGCGCGAGGCCAGATAAGGCGCGGGGCGAAGGCCGGGCATATCTTGCATGATTTCAAACCCAATGTCTGAAGCTTTGAAGGTGATTTCAAGACCGCTCTCTCGTTCCCAAGCAGCGGCAAATAACTTGACGTCGACTTTCCACACCCACGCATTATTCCATTGTCGCGCTAAATTTGTGTGCGGTAAGGAATCGCAAAAAGCGTTAAAATCACTGAGAGTCATTAGGCCAGTTTTTCACAGCTCCCGCCTAGAATTTAACAGCGAGGCCAGTACCATACCAGAACTTTGTATCGCTATCCAATGTGGCAAAAGCAACTCCTGAATCTGCAATTGCCCGATCTAAATTCAACGTGTCATCTTCTGAATTTATCGTGAAATTGCCATTGAGGTAGAAAGAGATACTTTCCGTGATGAATTTATTTAAACCAATCGTCGCCGTACCATATCCATAATCTTGAGCAGTTGTGCCACCAACAAAGCTAGTATCGGCATCAACATAACCGCCCGTTAAACCAACATTGGCAGACCAATTCGCGCGCGGAAGATTAAAACTATGTCCGACTGAACCTTCGATAGTTAGGTTTTCCAAAGTCAGGTCATAATAAACCTTTGCTTGAGGCGAGAAAGGTACGTTCTCTAATCCAACAGCTCCATAAACTTCGTATGACCCTGCACTGCCGCCGCGGGTTTCGAACAAGCCGCCGAATTGTGGATAGTAATAATGTGTGCCTCCAATATCGACAGAGAGCGTATCACCTAGTGGCACAGAATAGTTGGCGTAAACGCGTATTTCGTCTCTTTGCACATCTGAATCTGGATCTATGCCGGCGATATATAAAAGTCCGCCGCTTAAACCATTAAGTGCGCCATTGAGAAAATTCTCAGATAAACTAATTTCAGTATTAGACGTTATAGACTGAGCGCCTCTACTCTCGCCGCGGAAAACATATTCGGAAAGTGTGTCAAACGAAGCCTCAACATCGATACCATCATCCTGCGCAAATGCGGACGTTGCAAATATGGGCGCAACAAGAAGTGTGGCAACAAGTTTGAAATGTTTCATGATGAGTCTCTCTTAATTTTCGGTGCTCGGGAAACAGGAGCGTCTTATTTTGATTTATTCAATAACTTTTACGCCTTAGCGGTTTGCTAAAACGGCTGATTAGAAATCAGTAGTTTAATTAGATGGAAATATAGTTAACGAAGTCGTAAACCCAACGCAGTGAGCTTAAATAAGGTAGCCTAGCGGCCCATTCAGTGCTGGTTAAACCGCTTTATTCAGAAAACGGCAGTATCGTCACACTCTCGCCGCAACCGCAAGCATCTGTTTGATTTGGGTTTTTGAAGGTGAACTTCGAGCTGAGAACCTCAACTTCATAATCCACAACTGAGCCGAGGATAAATAGGACAGCTTTGGAATCAACAACGATTTGAACGTCTTTATCTTCGACAACCTCATCAAATTTCTCAATCTCAGAGACATAGTCCATGACATATTCCATGCCGGCACAGCCGCCGTTTGTCACGCCAACACGCAGATAGCCTTCGCCGCGTTCATCAAGAATTTCTCGCACGCGGGCCGCCGCCGCGTCAGTGAGCGTAACGAGTTTTGGCCTTGGACGGCGGGTGCGTGTGGATGTTGTGATAGTTTCGGTCATAGCATATTCAGCTCTAGTTTAGCTTCCTCACTCATGCGATCCATAGTCCACGGCGGATCGAAAGTCATTGCAACTTCCACGCGGCGCACGCCCCCGACAACTTCGCAAGCTTCTTGTACCCAGATAGGCATTTCGCCCGCCACAGGACAGCCCGGCGCGGTCAGCGTCATATCGATTTTAAGCGTGCGGTCATCTTCAAGCTCGACTTTGTAAATCAGGCCAAGCTCATAAATATCGACAGGGATTTCTGGATCATAAACAGACTTTAGCTGCCCAATCACATCCTCAGTGATTTGTTCAATTTCGGCCTCTGTCGGAGCCTCTACGGGCGCGCCCGAGAGGTCGATGACATCACGTTTCTTCACTTCGCCCGCAGCATTTTCAGGCGTAAGGCCTGGGATTTGCGAATTGGCGAGGGCCTCGGCTTGTCTTTGCCTATCTGTGTTACTGTCCATGCTCATGACCTTTATATAGTCCTTTTACGTTAAGATAAAAAGAGGGCGGCTTTTTTTACCCCTTCGACCAAACGGTCGGCTTCATCAAGTGTATTATAAATCCCAAAGCTCGCACGCGCAGTGGAGTGTATACCCATACGTGTCATGAGAGGCTGCGTACAGTGCTGCCCTGCCCGCACTGCAATGCCGTATTTATCCAGAATTTGCGCAAGGTCGTGCGCATGTGCGCCTTCGAGATTAAACGACAGCACAGGTCCTTTGCCTGCCGCGTCGCCAATCATTCGAAAGCTATTGATGCTGCGAAGGCCGTCAAGCGCATGTGAATAAACCGCCATTTCGTGAAGATGCACCGCCTCCATATCAAACTGTGAGTACCAATCAATCGCTGCGCCGAGACCTATGGCCTCTAGGATGGGCGGCGTGCCCGCTTCGAACTTATGCGGCGCGTCGTTGTAAGTGACGTTATTTTCGAACACGTCTTCAATCATTTCGCCGCCTCCTTGGAAAGGCTGCAGCTTTTCAAGCGCGTCCGTTGTCCCGTAAAGCGCGCCAATGCCCGTTGGACCGTAAAGTTTATGACCCGTCATGCAGAAGAAATCACAGCCTAAATCAGCCACATCAATTTTCATATGCACAGCGGCTTGCGTCCCGTCGACAATCATAGTCGCGCCAGCTGCCTTTGCCCATTTCCCAATCTCTTTGACAGGGTTCACCGTGCCGAGCACATTGGACATATGCACAACAGACACAACTTTCGTCTTGGAAGATAGCAGGGCTTTGAACCCATCTAAATCAAGCGAGCCATCATCTTTGACAGGCGCGAATTTCAGCACTGCCCCATAGCGTTCACGCAGAAAATGCCACGGCACGATATTGGAATGGTGCTCCATTTGGGTAATGACGATTTCATCGCCCTTTTCAATCGTGTGCGCGAGGCCGTAAGCCACTAAGTTTAGCGCTTCGGTCGCGCCTTTGGTGAAGACGATGTTTTCGGCTTTGGGCGCGCCGAGGAATTTCGCGACTTTCGCCCGCGCGCCCTCAAAGGCCTCTGTTGTCTCGTTCGCCATTGTATGCAGCCCGCGGTGCACATTGGCAAAACTATGACCCATTTGATGGGAGAGCGCGTCAATCACCGCTTGCGGCTTTTGCGCGCTCGCGGCGTTGTCCAGATAGGCCAATGGCTTGCCATTTATCTCGCGGGCGAGAATGGGGAATTGGGCGCGGATAGTATCAACGTTAAAGGCCATTATTCTGAGAGCCTTTTTTTGAAATAAATCACCGTCAACATGATAATCAAAATAGCGATCGCTTTAAGCACCAGCTGTAACTTAGCCCTATTCGGACCGGGACGTTTACTAAAAGATGACGTCAAAAAATAAGCAACTGTCATAGCAAAAATCAAAACTGCGAGATCTGAAGTGGTCATAGCCTTACCCCAACCACGCGCGAACTTTTCCAAGTAGGCTTTCTTGCAAATCTTCATCCGCCATATCGTCAAAGGCTTAGTCTAGGAACGCTTCGGTCAGAAGCGCCCTCGCCAGCGCGGCGGGGATGCCGCGTTGGCGCATGTAAAACAGCGCGCTTGCGTCAAGCTGGCCGAGCGTATTGCCGTGGGCACAGGCCACATCATCAGCGTAAATCTCAAGCTCTGGCTTGGAACGAATTTCGCTGCTGTCGGAGAGCATCAGCGCGTCATGGCGCATTTCTGCATCCGTGTGCTGCGCGGGGCGGCGCACATGAAACTTGCCTTGGAACACGCCGCGCGCTTTATCGGTGACCACGCCTTTGACGGATTGACGTATCGTGCAATCCTCCGAGGTTAAATCGATATAGCTTGTCATATCGGCATGGCGTTTATCCGACAATAAATACGCTCCGTTGAGCGTAGCATTAACTGTCCTGCCCATAGCCGCAAGCCGTGTTTCAAGACGGCTCAGCGCGCCGCCAAATGAAAG
>CAZFWZ010000008.1:36672-38692 GCA_964522765.1 uncultured Caulobacterales bacterium
CCTTCTTTTTCGAGCTTTTTGGCAAAGTCGGCATCGCCGCTCGCCGCGATTTTTCCGCCCGAAAGAACATGCACTTTGTCTGGGACAATGTAGTCCAGCAGGCGTTGATAATGGGTAATGATGAGCATACCTCGCCCCTCACCGCGCAGCGCATTCACGCCGTCCGCCACAATCCGCAGCGCGTCAACATCAAGGCCGCTATCAGTTTCATCCATGACGATAAAGCTCGGCTCGAGCATCATCATTTGGAAAATCTCCATACGCTTTTTCTCGCCGCCAGAAAAACCAACGTTAAGCGGACGTTTCAGCATTTCAGGCTTCATTTTAAGCGCCGCCGCTGTGGCTTTCGATTTCTTGAGAAAGTCCACCGCACTCATCTCTTCTTCGCCGCGCACTTTGCGCTGCGCGTTCATCGCGGTGCGAAGGAACGTCATTGTCGGCACGCCCGGAATTTCAAGCGGGTATTGGAACGACAGAAACAAGCCTTTGGCCGCGCGCTCTTCGGGGTCCATATCAAGCAGGTCTTCTCCGCCCAACGTGACATCGCCGCTCGTGACCTCATAGCCATCACGGCCCGTCAGCACATAAGAGAGCGTAGATTTACCCGCGCCGTTCGGCCCCATAATCGCATGAACTTCACCCGCAGGCACCTCAAGCGAAAGCCCGCTAAGTATAGTCTTTTGGCCGTCATCAACAGCGGCCGATAGGTTATTAATTTTTAGCATTATAATTTCCTTATAAACACCCATCGCTCTGGATGGCCGCTTTCGCATCAGTGAACAGAGAAGCCTCATCGTAATAAGTGATAACTATGTAAGTCGCGGGACATAAAGGATGGCCAGCATTTGCTTCAAATATCTCGACATAACCTTTTGGTTTTTCGAGATACCTCAAATTATCAACAAACCTACGACTCCCCGAATGATAAAATTTATTCTTCCGCATGAAATCGGTAACATCTTTGCGTTTCATACCAATTGAAAAATCTTGAGTTTGAAAAGGTTTAACTTGTCCACCTTTAATGCCCGATGATTCTATAGTCCTAATTATTCTATTTTCACTATTGGCTGTTTTTCTGCTCCAATCCCATGTTAGATACCCAGCAACACATATTGCCATTAGAAGAAACCCGAAGATTATTCCTGTTAGCAGTGTTGCCCAAAATCTAAATGGTTTAGCCACGAAACGCCGTAACTTCGATTTCGATTTTACCTTCGGGGTCGACCATATCCGCAAGTACCATTGTGGCTGCCGGTAGGATTTTACCGAAATGTTGCTTGATAACTGGCAGGACCTCTTTGACATATTTGCGGTCACTGACGGTGTATTGAACGCGGATTGTGTGGCCGAGTTCAAACCCTGCGGCGTCTAGAGCTTTGCTGATATTTGTAAATGTATTCATGGCCTGCTGCGCGGCGCTCTCTGGGAGTTCCTGCTTGCTGTAATCATAGCCCATTGTGCCCGAAACAAAGCACCAATCGCCCTGCACCACGGCGCGCGACATTGCGTAGTTAAGCTCGCCTTCGCTGAGCTGAATGAATTTTCGTTTTGCAGTTTCTGTTTTTTTAGCCATTTTGGCCTCCATTATTTAAAAGAATAAATTGATATTAAGGGCAGAGATCCGTCTGCCAATGTGTTGTGTTTTCGCCGCGATAGCACTTAATCTTCATACCGTAATCCGCAAGAATAAAGTCCTCACCTTTGGCTTTGAAAATTGCGTAAAACTGTTCCGCTTTGACACTGTCGTCTTTGATGTTCACGCGTTCAACCAATGTGACTTTTCCGCCCTGCGCGCCAAAGGTTGAAAATTCGGTTTCAGTCTTTTCACGCAGGGTATCGCTCGACCTCTCAGGGCTCGTGCTTTGCGGAGAGAAATAGGTTTCAATTTTTGGCGTAACCGATGACATCGGCTCGCCAATTTCCAAACGAACACTGCTAGCAAGGCTTCGGGAATAAGACGCAAAATCAATATCCGCAATTCGCATAATGCCTGTCGCGCTATCAGGCACAGCAGGCGTTT
>CAZFWZ010000009.1:0-36508 GCA_964522765.1 uncultured Caulobacterales bacterium
ATGTCGGGCTCTCTGAACGAGCAAACCATCCGCCCAGATTTCCGCGCAGATCTAAGCGGCGACGCTAATAAGCATGTCTGAGATATTTTTCTGCGCAACACTGATCGAGTTTTTCGCCCGTACCTCACCAGCTTCGACCAATAAGAACCCCGCTTGCATGAGAAAGACCAAAAAGGCTGCAATTACAATCCAACTATCTGCCACGAAAACCCCCACACTTGCCTACTACTCAGGGTTCAAGTTAAGAATTATAGGTAAAAATTCGTTAATTTTGACCGCAATTCACGCTTTCGTGATATCTCATCGTAGTCGAACCATAATGCCACTCAATAGGCGGCTACGCATAAAGAAGTGGCTGACACATCCTGCCTCACTTTCGAGAGATGGATAAACGGATGAAGCGCGTGGCAGCACAGCCCCTGTTTGCAGCCTTTTAATGACAAGAGCCGGTGTCGGCGCAATGACGGTTCTTCACTTTAAGGTAGCTATAGATAATCCAACACAATTACATCATCACGCACAGTGGCACCGGCCGATTAGTTCGGCCAATATGCTGTGGCGACTGATTGAAATCGCACGTCATTTAGGCCACTCGTGCCAGTGGCATAAACACCAAAAAACTCACCCTTACTGTCGACAACTAAAATTCACTATAGCGATAGTTTTAGGCGTTACGGTTTCTTTAAAACCCATCAGATCTGAAATGTGTGCTGCATTCTAGAAAAAGACATGTCTGTGTTGATACGGCGGCCACAATCGGCAATTGTCGCCTCTTATCGGGAGTAACTTGATTAGAATAATGGTTTAAACTGTTTGTCGCAAAACTCTATTTTTTGACTGAAGCGGTATTACAAACATGAATTAATCACAGCATAGCGAATAATGGCACGTATCCTGTTTACAAGTGTATATAAGAATGCGCCCTGGCAATGTGGGGCGGGTTGCCAAGGCGCTATTCTATAACTTACCCGAAGATAAGGTGGTGATATAAATTTAACACCATAAAAGTGCATAAAACTTAACTATTAACAAAACGTGAATCTATTATCTACCTATAACAACATTTAAATACCAGTTGCCGAACTACGCTTGGCTATCAATTTAACATCATTAATCAGGCTTTCAAATATCTGCTGAAGCTGAGCTGTAGTAGCGTCGTCACCACTCAATATACTTTGACTAAAAACAAGTTTTTTGATTAAGCAGTCGGAAGTTTCACAATCGTAAGCCCAACATATGTCTAAACTCTGCTCATACGCCGTTGCGAGTCTATCGGCCTCTCTGTCATTGCCCTGCTTAATACAGTCATCCAAATTTGATTTGAGTTTTTCAGCATTTGCAATGAGCGGCGCAATATCTTTGGAAAGTTGAGGCTGAGACATAAAATGACTTTCTCAATGGTTGACTAATTCCCATTCAACTTAGTCCCGGAGTGTCATAAAAACAGTTACTTCAATTCATGACTGTATTACCATCTTATGTCTCTTCTATATCATGAAATTTACATCTATCGGTAGTTTGGCAGGTTTATGTTTATGATATTTTACTTATGCTCTACCAGTGGGATATCAATTCTGTGCTTTATTCTGACGTCCTCATATGTCGACAATGACCATTGTGTAAGCTCTAAAGCCACTTTAGCCGCTAGCCCGTTCCTGTTTTCGGTATTAAATTTTTACAAAATTGAACGAGTTACAACAAATTTCTTATTAATGTTAATTTAAATAATACACTATATAAGTGTGTAATTGTATGTCTACGCCGAATTCCTAGGTTTTACTAAGCCTATACATGGGACCAGCACCAACGTTACTCGTGGCGGAGCAGCTGTTAAAAAAAGGATTTAGTAATGAGGAAAAAGGTACCAGCTTATATAATTCACTCTTCGAAAACATCTAAAGTAGATGGGAAAGAGCACAAGCTCAGTCCTCTGATAGAAAATACAGCAAGGGTGAAAATCTTACTTATCGACGATTTTGATGTTGAACATATAATTCTACGCAGGCACCTTTTAAAAGCCGCGTTTAATGATTTTAAGATAGACCAGGTTGCATCATATACAGATGCGTTGAAGAGAGTTCATGTCGCCGAATACGACATAGTTTTACTCAATGACATGTCAGGAAACTCTAAATCGATTGAATTTTTAGTTCCCCTCATGCGTGATTATTTACAAGAGGCTCCAATTATTATTATTTCAAATAATTCGGAACCACAGTATTTGAGCCATGCAGAAGCTCTTGGAGCCAACTATATTGTGAATAGAACTGATTTAGCAGCCTTAATGCTAAGACTTATTCCGCTGTTTAAAACCAAAGAACTAGCCTTAAGTCGTTAAGACAGCCATTAAGATCAATACGGTTATGTCAAACCAGAGAAAGCTTGTACGAGGGCCTGCCCTTGAGAATACGAGCCCAAACTTTTTTGCCAATGCGTGTATTCATCCTCATGCAAATTTGAAACAAAAACACTGATAACCGCATCAGACCGGCGTGGATGGAAATGGGCCTGGTGCGCGTAGTCCGATAGCTTGGCCAAACAACTAGGCGCGCAAGGCGGAACATAAAAGCTTGGAGTCTGAGATTTAAAGCTATCTTTAAAGGCCCGTCTATTTTGAGCCGCCATATATCCATTACAGACGAGATAGAGGTGATATTCATCAACAGTTGGATTAAGCACAGAGGCTACCGTACCTTCAAAACTGACCTTAATATCTTCCATATACGCTGTCAGAAAAGTGTCCCAATAATCCGGAATAGACCTCTTTAAATACCCTAGGCAGAGACAAACTTCGGAAAGAAGATCTGCATCATTATCCAGCAACGCTAAAAGGCCGATATTCATGAGGCTGGGCGTAGGGTCACCCGCCAAAGGCAAGTCTGTACGGCCGTAATCTGTGAGATAAAAAATAATATGTGTGAGGTCGTAAAACAGAGGCTTGTTAAATTTAGTGTACCAGTCTGGGTTTGCAATCAAACTGTCAACGCGCTCTAAAATCGACAAGTATATAACGTTTTCATCTTCTAAAAGGGGCGTTGTTCTTTGTAATATTGAAATCGCTTCAAGCCGCCTGACATCAGAGGTATCAAAGGATAAGAGGTCTTTTTGCCGAACAAATTCGGTGATTTTGCGTCCTTGCTCTCCTGCCATACCTGCCGCTTCGAGGTCCAAAACCATAGGCAATATGAAACGATAATATTGCGGGTAACAGCGTATCAGTGTGTAGGCATTATCGTAAAAGTCGCGGTAAAGTTCAACTGCGCGGGGGTCAATGAGAAAGCCAAGATTAAGCGCGATAGATAAGAGCTCCCCATTCTCTTTCAAGAAGGGGAAGCTCATGTCTGGATTTCGCTTTACAGCGAAAGCCTCGACCGTATCAAAACTAAGATACAAGACTAGGCCTAATCGCGGAATGCACGGGTCGTCGTCATCAGGGACGCACCTTCGCCGCGAAACATATGATGAGTTGTGCCCGCGCGCGAGGTCACTTGAAAATCACCCATATGCAGGCCGACGGCAACTGATGTCGTCGCGGCGGCTTCACTGAGCTGCGTAAACTCAACAGGCGAGAGCGTTTGCACCTCTTGGCCGTGGGCTGTTCCCGCGCTTAGGGCGCCAAGCGCCAGAATAGTTGTGGTGAAGAATAAGTTTTTCATGGTTTTCCTTTCTGTTAGAAAGGCAACCATGCACAATCATAAATTGCTTACAAGCCTAAAAAGCGAATTATACACGCATAAGTAGTTATTATTACTAAATTGTAATGATATTATATTAAATTGTTAGTTGTATTTATAAACTCCACTAAGCCTTCTCATAAACTCATCATCGCGAATGCGAGTGGAAAGCAAATCAATCCTTTTTGCAAAATCGGTCATATTAAACTCCGCTAAACGCGATTCTGTTTTATTTATCCACTCTTCATTGCCATCAAGTCTAGCGCAAGCATTCACGATTATATTCGCATAAATGGCATTTGCTCCATAAAATTTATAACAGGGCGCATATGATGCGTCAGGCTCGAATCCCATGAGACTATAGCTTGCATCAACTGCAAAAACAGATTGATCGCGAATTGAATATATACGCTTTATAAATTCAGATATTCTTTTAGCCTCTTCCCATTGCCCAAGTGTATAGCCATAAAAAATCGCGCTATTTAATAAGACTTGGGGGTTTTTATTATATTTAGCTTTCGCCATTTCCAATATCAGCAGCATACGCTCGGAGTTAAAGTCTTCCCGGTAAGCTTCATGATATAGCTTTGCTATCGTCAGCTCAGCGCTGTCCAGCCAGTTATTCTCATGGTCCTCGAGGATTTGCTCCGCCGCCGCTAAAGGATCTGCGACCGTAGACGGGCGGTTATTACGGGCTTGATCCAAATAGCTCGAAGCTAAAGCGCCGTAATTATCCAAGCTTGCAGAGCCGCTCCTCACAGATTTCTCAAGGCAGCTGTGAACATTTTCAAACTCGCTATCAAGTTCACCCGCAAAAGAATCATACATAGAAATAAGGCAGCCATAACTGCGTTTATAGTCAGCTGACCCCCAATCATGGCTATAGGCCTCACGCGCAAGGGTTCCGCTAGGCAAAGCGATTGAATTACCGATTTCCGCAATTTTAAGATATAGCGCAGTGCCCGGCCGAGCATCAGCAATCATACCGGCTGCATGATGGGACTCAACAATTTTTGCATGGTCCTCGTCAAGCACATTAAGTGACAAACTTAACCTCCCGTCCTCCTCGAGCAGTGTCATCTTTACATCAAAGCTTGGTGCCGCCCCTTTTCCGCATCTCTGCCCCGCTTTCAGAAGGTTAAAACCCGAATATTCAGATAAGGTCGAGCGTAATAAGCTTTCGACATAATCGCGCGAATTTGAGGGCGCCCCAATATAGCTAATATTCAAATTAGGCTTATCCTTCGCACAGCTTTCATCAGAGGGCAGCGTTGGCGAAGATATTGAAGCAAACCCGAGACTAACAACTGCAATAGACGTTACACCCGCCGCCATAATCAGTTTAGAGTTTTTGGCCCAGGCCCCGCTTAGCCCTTTTTTTCTCTGCAAAACCGAAACATGAAAACTCGCAGGCGGAACAGAAATTTTATATTTGGATTCGCTATTATTATAAATTTCGAGATTAGTTCTTAGCCTATGCATTTCCACGCGAACGATACTATCCGTTGCGGCATCAAAACTCTCAGGCCGCCCGATCACGTCTAGCGCAATTGAATACTGACTCGGCTGCACATCATTATCAACGCGGGAATGCTCAAGCAGATATTCGAAAAGCTTCATCTGCCTCTGCGAGCGTCCAAAACAGCGCGAGTCTTTGACATCCTTCACAACATGAGGGATATCGTCCGAATTTACCGGCAATAGTCTCAAATTTTTAGCCATTTACTTTAAATCAGTCCCTCAAAACCACAATATCCTATGAAGCCACAGCCTATCATACGGCGCAATGTACTCAAAGTTGTGTGTTACACTGAACGCAGTGAATTGATTAACCTTTCATGGCTCGTGACTCCCCGTTGACACAAACATTTTCTGCGCGCATAGCGAATTTAGATGGTGCTCTGTAACAGGGGTGAAAAGGGAAGCTGGTGAAAATCCAGCGCTATGCCCGTAACTGTAAGCCGCGAGCTTTGACCATATGCCACTGATGCCTATGCATTGGGAAGGCGGTCAGATCGTAAAACGGTAAGTCAGGAAACCTGCCATCGCGTCGTTTTTCGGTGGCCGGGTTCAGCCATAGCGAAGTGGAAGTTTTCCTCATAACGACATGTCGCGCTCGTCTACATAGTCTTGGCTCGCCAAGGCGACGGGTTATTTATTGTTAAATGCGCGTCCTTCAACAAAGAGGGCGCGCGAAGGAAGATACATGTTTAATAAATTAGTTTTGCTCAGCACTGCTACGTTCAGTGGCCTCGCCGCCCCTGCATTTGCTCAAACTTCGGCTGACACGCCGGACGAAATTATTGTCACAGGCCTCAGAGCCGTTCCCGCCGAAGACGTTACGGCCAGCATAACCGTCATCGACACGCAAGAATTGGTCATACGCAACTCCCCTTACATTGTGGATCAACTGCGAGCAGTACCTAGTCTTGCTGTTTCACGTTCTGGCGCGGCGGGCAGTCTCACGCAAATTCGTTTGCGCGGATCAGAAGGCAATCACACCCTCGTCTTGTTAAATGGTATTGAAGTGTCCAACCCCGTAACAGGAGAAACAGACTTCGGCTTATGGTCTGGCCTAAATACGTCTCGGATCGAAGTTGCACGCGGTGAACAATCTGGACTTTACGGTTCAGACGCAATTGGCGGTGTTATCTCGATTATCACTGATAATAACGGCTTTAATGCGGCCGCAGAATACGGTGCGTTTGACACCTTCCGCGGGCAAGCAGGCTTTGGGACTCAAATTGAAAATGCCCGCTTTGGAATTAATGTCTCTGGATTTGATACGAACGGGGTCGACACCTCTGGACTCGGCGGCGAGAAAGACGGTTCATCTGCTTATTCAATACTCGCCAATGGAGACATTACACTCTCGCCTGATTGGACTATTGGCGCGCTGCTCACTTACCGCCTCTCTGAAGTTGACTTTGACTCAGATACAGATTTTGACGGCGCCTTGAACAATGCCGATTTAGATTCAGAAGCAGACCAATGGATTGCCGGGATAAATCTGACAGGGCAAACAGGCGGTTTAAGTCATATCCTGCGCGCCAATTACGCTGATGTAAAAACCGTCTCTAATGCGGCAGGGGTCTTTGCCAATGAAACGATTGGTCAACGCACGAAACTTAGCTACAGCCCTTCTTATGCATTAGAGGCAGGTGCGGCCAAAGTTACTCTATCCGGTCTAGTGGATTGGGAGGACGAAAATTACGAACGGATCGACACTGACACGCGTTTTGGCGATCCTAACCAATCTGAATCTTTTGACACAATCGGTTTTGCAGGCGAATTGCGAGCCGCCTTTGGATCGGCCGCAATTAACGGCTCTATACGCCATGATGACAATGACGGACAGTTTGATAACACAACAACATGGCGTGTCGGCGGCGCTTATAGATTTGGCTTTGGCGGCAAGCTTCGCGGTAGCGCGGGAACGGGCGTCAAAAATCCAACATTTACCGAGTTATTTGGATTTTTTCCCGGTAGCTTTACCGGCAATCCGGACTTGATTCCTGAAAAATCCCAAAGCTGGGAAATTGGATATGACCAGAGTTTTGGCAATATACAGGCCTCTGTAACCTATTTTGACGCAGAATTAGAAGACGAGATTACCACGCGGTTTAATCCGGATTTCACGTCAAGCCCCGCGAACTTAACCGAAGACAGCACCCGTTCGGGCATCGAATTCGCTGTTGATTGGGCCGTGTCCAACACTGTGAATATTACAGGTACGTTATCGAATATTTCTGCTGAAGATAACAGCGGCGAAGATGAAATACGGCGTCCAGAAACTACAGGCAGCATCGCCGCGAATTGGCAATCCAGTCAAAAAGAGGGTCTTCGTATTGGCGTGGCAGCCGATTATGTCGGCTCTCAGGATGATTTCAACTTCGGCGCATTCCCTGCCGCGCGCGTGACGCTCAGCGAGTATGTTCTGCTCTCAGCCACTGCCGAATATCCGATCTCAGACCGAGTCTCTATGACTCTCAGAGGCGAAAACTTATTAGACGAAAGGGTGCAAGACCTCTTTAGCTTTAATACGACGGGTGCTGGCGTCTTCGTCGGGTTTAAATTACGATAACTTATGATGAGACTAGCGGTTTTATTGAGCATTTTGACTTTAGGGGGCTGCCTGCCTCCTAAAGCCTTGGAACACAGTTCAGCATCCGAACAGTCAACTCAACAGCCGTTACGAATTGTTAGCCTGGATTTTTGCTCTGATCAGTTCGTCTTAAAACTGATTGACCGCGAACGTATTCTCGCGCTCTCTCCTGATGCCGTTAAAGACTTCTCTTATATGGCAGAGGCCGCCAAAGGCCTTCCAAGCGTACGGCCTACAGCGGAAGATGTGCTTGTCCTAAAGCCAGATCTTATTGTTCGCTCCTACGGCGGCGGACCCAATGCTGAGAGCTTTTTTGAAAATGCAGGTGTACCGGTCATCACCATAGGGTGGGCGAATGATATTGACGGCATTCTAAATCTCATGCGCGAAACCTCTGAAAAACTTGGAGAAGCAGAACGCGGCGAAGCTATTGTCTCTGACATGAAGGCTCGCCTTGCGGCTATTAAAACTCAAAATGAAACTCGCGCCGCACTTTATATGACGCCAACTGGAGTGACGACAGGCGAAGGCTCACTTATCCACGAAATGATGATTGCAGCGGGACTTACAAATTTCCAAACTCAACCAGGCTGGCGGTCCCTGCCGTTGGAACGGCTTGCCTATGATAAACCAGACCTTATCGCGGCGGCCTTTTTTAACAGTAAGGTCAATGATACGGATGCGTGGAGTTCTGCCAATCATCCCGTCGCGCGGGCGCAAATGGAAAACCTGCCAACTGTAAGCTTGCAAGGCGCGTGGACCTCTTGTGGCGGCTGGTTCTTAATAGACGCCATTGAAGCTTTAGCGCAGACTAACGGATCAGCTATAAAGGCGCCAAAGCATGAGCTCTGAACGCTGGCTAAATATTGCGCTCTTAGCGGCATCCATCGCGGCGCTCATCGGAGCCTGTTTCCTTGGATCGACATCAATGGGTTTTGATCGTGTCATGGCCGCGATTTTAGGACAAGGTTCTACAGGCGACGCTTTAGTCATTTGGCAAATCCGGCTACCGCGCGCGATTGCGGCCTTTATTGTCGGCGGCGCGCTGGGCGTGAGCGGCGCAGCCTTGCAGGGATTACTGCGCAACCCTTTGGCTGAACCGGGCGTACTGGGCGTTTCATCCGCTGCAGTCTTAGGCGCCACCATATCACTTTATTATGGACTCACCAACATAAGCCCATGGGCCCTCCCCATCGCCGCGATTATCGGCGCGCTTATTGCGACAGCAATTATCGCACTTGCGGCAACTCGTACCCAATCTGTTGTCACGCTCATCCTTATCGGGGTTGGCCTGTCAAGTTTTGCGGGTGCAGCGATGAGCCTTCTCATGAATTTTGCGCCTAATCCTTTTTCACTCTCGGATATGATTAATTGGATGCTGGGCTCGGTAAGCAATCGTAGCTTTCGCGAAATTGGATTTGCTGCGCCGTTCTTGGCGGCAGGTTTGACCATATTATTTGCATGGCGGCGCGGGCTTTCCGCGCTGACGCTCGGCGAAGAAGCCGCGAGTGGTTTGGGCGTAAATTTAAAACATCAACGTATCGCTATCGTTCTCGGAGCTGGCCTTGCAACGGGCGTCGCCGTCTCTCTGGCTGGCGCGATTGGGTTTGTCGGTATAGTTGCGCCCCATATCGTGCGCCCCTTAGTCCGCCATGACCCGGCGCGTTCACTGCTGCCCTCTATGCTCTTGGCCGGTTTATTTTTGGTACTAGCCGATATTGGCGTGCGGTTATTACCAACTCAGTCTGAGCTTAAGCTCGGCGTTGTCGCGGCCATATTTGGCGCGCCCGCTTTCATCTGGATTGCGATGCAAAGAGGCCGCCGCCATGACTAATTTACGCGTAACAAATATGTCAGTGATGGCGGGCGATACGCCGCTTGTTGAAAATGTGAGTTTTGATTTAAAACCGGGCGAACTCATCGCGCTTTTGGGGCCCAATGGGGCCGGGAAAACCACCGCCCTTCGTGCGGCTTTAGGCCTTCAAAAAATCAGCTCAGGCGAGACCACATTAGCGGGTGATCCCACGCAAACACTTTCGCCGCTCTCCCGCGCGCGCCGCATAGCTTATCTCCCGCAAGCCCGACCCCTCGCCTGGCCTAACCGCGTAAAAGATATTGTCGCGCTCGGCCGCTTTTCACATGGCTCGGCTATGGGTGATTTAAAAGGCGGCGATAAGCTCGCCGTCGACACCGCCCTGGTAGCCTGCGACATTACCCATCTTTCAAACCGGCAGGCTGATACGCTATCAGGAGGCGAACTCGCGCGGGTACATCTCGCGCGCGCGGTCGCAGCGAAAGCGCCCTTATTAATCGCTGATGAGCCCGTCGCCTCCCTTGATCCGCGTCATAAATTTCGGGTCATGGACTTAATTCAAGCTTATGTGAAAGGTGGCGGCGGTGCTCTCGTTGTCTTACATGACGTGTCTTTGGCTGCAAAATATGCGGACCGCTTAATTTTCATGAAAGAAGGACGTGCTGTGTTAAGCGGCAGTCCACAGGAGACTTTATCCGCGAAAAACCTCGCAGATATTTACGGTATCAAGGCGCGCGTTGATGGAGGGGTTATCACTATAGACGGCGCCCTTTAAGCCTCATTTATATCATGTCATTAAAACGCCCCCAAATGAGAGCGTTTTAATAGCGCAACGTTATATTAACCGCCGCCCAAACCAAAGGGAGGTTGAGGGTTGGTACCGCCATCAGGGTCGATAATAATAGCTGTAGAATTTGGTTTTCCAAAGAACGTCTGTAAAACATCAATATGGAGATTGAATTTCAAGCCATTAGGCGCGCTGCGATTGCGGTTTGCCAGAAGCAAAAGCTTACGTGTATTCATCGGCTGTCCGTGCATTTCCTTTTTAGGGAAGCGCGGGTCATCAAACATGGCGATTTTTACAAAATTACGTGTTAAATCATCTGGGTCATTTTCAGTCGAGAATTGAGCTTTTTCAGAAAATTTCCAATTAGGATTGTCGAGCGAAAACAATAGCCACGTTGGATGAGTAATTTTAAGATCGAGCGGCGTGCGCGGCGGAGCCATATCACTGCCATCTATTTTCTCAAAATATTTAAGATATTCGCCAAAAATTTGCTCTGGGTCATCAAACAAAGACGGTTCGGTCTGCATATAGCTTGGAAATTTACCTTCAATAGCTTTCCAAATTTTTGCTATATCACCCGCTTTCATACGGCGGCGATAAAATTCGACCTTTTCATTCATACCAATTTCGAGCGGCAGAAGTACAACGGGAGAGAATTCATTTTCGTCCACATAGGCTTCCCAAATTCTCTGGTAGTCATCACTTTCTTTATTGGTCTTTACTTTTACAGCGGTCATTTTCATCTCCTGTGTTGGGGTTAATGATTTCGCATTATGAGGATTCAAAAATCTATGGCGTGATAAACATCACGGTTTGCAGTTAATTATTATTTCGGAGATTTGAGGCGCGCTTTTCGGCGCAATTTCTAAAACAGGTTTAAAGACATCTTTCGCAGCGTCGCACTGTCCCAATATAGCGCGAGCTTTACTAATTTGAACACGTTCATCTATTCTTTTTGAAGTGGTGCGGCTCTGGTCTGCTTTATTGAGAAAAGTTTTAGCGAAAGATTTTGCTTTCTCCGCCTCTCCGAAATCAGCATACGTATCTGCAATGAAATAATGAAATAACATCCCAAGCTCTGGATTGTTCTGCTGAAGTAAGACTATTTCGTCTAAGATCTTTAATGCTTCTTGGCGCTGTCCAGATTTCCAACGCCACTTCGCAGCAAGAAAATATAGTGCAAATTTTTGAGAGCTGGAGAATGCATCGTAATCTTCTTTAGATAGATGTTTTTGAAATGACTCTAAAACTTGAGTTTGCAGATATTCATTCTTTGTAATTTCAACGGCGTAAAAATGATGCCATATAAACCAATTGCGCCAACTCTCATTACTGTCATCATATTGGATTAAGGCACCGAACTCTCTTAGCGGCCCCAAAATAAGCGGCGTCAAATCCTCTTGGCCCAGCACATAACCATAATGACCTAATAGGCTAGATTTCATCTCAGCTAGTTCAGCGCGAAGTTGCATATTATTAGGTGCGGCTTTTAATAAGGTTGCAAAAATTGCTATCACTTCACGTTTCAACTTAAGTGCTTTTTGGTAATCGCCCTCCGATAACGCCAATTGTTCAGCGCCAATAATTGCGCTTGTTTTCGATCGTAACGCTGAAACATTATCAGTACGTATTAGCAAGGCAGCATCGAGCAACATTATAGCTTGCTTGTAATGTTCTTGCGCTTTTTGGTTATTTTTTTCAGCGCCCTCAACTATTCCCAAATTACTCTCACCCCAAGCCGCCTCCATTATCCAATCAAAATTATTTTTATCGCTCTGATATAGGCGGTTTGAAAAATCAGAATATTCTTGCCAATAAGGTCTGGTTTGGGAAAATAATCTTTGATCTCGAAAAACCTTCCCGACCCAAAAGGCGCTTTGGGCGTGAGCAAAAATGGCGTCCGTATTATTGGGGGCACGCGCGAGCACTTCTTTAGTCAGGGCATAGGCGGCGTCGATTTGTGTCTTCGCCTTATCATAATTGCCTTCATCCAGCGCGACCTGCCCCAAAAGATGCATGGCTTTGGCTTGGCGCGCGATACGGTCATCAGGCATCTCGCTGAGATCTTGCCCGCTATAATATTCCATCACCTTATCGCCGACGCCGTCAAGAATATCGAGCCGCCCGACGGGTTCCAATTTAGTTTTAAGATCGGTAATCATATATTCGACAAGGTCTTCGGCCTGTGCGCGATTGTCTTCGGCGAGCTGGCGCGCTTTAACCGCGCTTAACGTGCTGGCCGCCATCACGCCTGAGAACGCCAACGCGCCTAAAACTACGCCTGTGCCCATTCGGCGGCGACGGCGTGTTTCACGGCGCACCAAATCATCCAGCCCAACATCCATCATTGAGGCGGCGAGCTGCAACGCGCCGTGACGGAAAGCGTCGCCCTTGCCCGTTAAATCAGCCGCAAGCGGTTCGCGCCCGCCTTCGGTGAGGGCTGGGGGGAAAGACGTCTCGGGCGTACCCTCAAGCAGCGCGCAAAGAATAGCGGCTTCGCCGCGGCTTTCGCGAAACAGGCGGATTTCAGCATTGACCCATTTGGAATCTTTGGCCGCAGGGGAGCAGAGCACGATAAGCTTGCGCGAGCGCTCAACTGCATCCCTAATTTTATCCGTCAGGGAGTGTGAGGCTGTAAGTTCATCCTTGTCACGAAAGACAGGGCGCAACAAACCGCGCTTTCCTTTAAGTTCTTTGGGCGGACGGTAACGCTCTAGCAGGCGATGCAGTTTGGACGCTTTGGCTTCATCACTATGGGCATAGGATATGAACGCCGCGTAATGCAGCTGTGCCTCTACTCCCTCAAAGTGATAATTTTCGCCCAATTTACGTCCCCTATGGCAACTTTAACCGTAAATACCGCGTGGTCAAGCTGACTCAATTTTGCGTGAGCAACCTATTCACTCATAGATTTGTAAGTTCTGGACGTTATAGGAGTGCATGATCAAATTTTTAAAATCCCTACTGTCTATACTCTTTACTGCGCTGCTCATGTCGGCGGCCTCGCAAGCGACTGAATCAGAAGCAGTCGATACCGGTAAGGTCGTCGCCCAGCTGGTGAGCTCTCACAATACAGCACCCGCAGGGAGCACCATACAGGTCGCGCTGCGCACAGTGCTGGATGATAAGTGGCATACCTATTGGCGTAATCCGGGTGATAGCGGCGAACCCGTACAAATTGACTGGCGTCTGCCTGAGGGCGCGAGCGCAGGCGAAATTGTTTGGCCGCTACCTGCCGCCATACCAACTGGGCCGCTTATAAATTACGGCTTTGAAGGCATTCCTTACTTCCCCGTTGAAATTACTTTGCCCGCCGATGCACAAGCTGGCGAGATGGTTGTTATAGACGCCGGCGTTTATTACCTTGTCTGCTATGATGTCTGCATCCCAGAGGACGCGGATTTATCATTGCAGGTCCTCATTGGAGAGCCAGAGCTCAACGGACGCTGGGACAGCGCGATTAAGCGCGCGATTACTGACGCGCCGAAATTAACCCAAGTAAAGTCTGGCGTTACGAAAGCCGGCGATATGGTACGCTATACGTTCACGGATTTACCAGCGGGCGATTTTTCAAATGCGTTTTTCTTTCCCAATGACATGGGTGTCATTAAGCCATCGGAACCGCAAACCCTCACCCTTGGAGCCGACGGACTAGAAATATCCGTAGGCGCAGAATTTGCGTGGAATAATGCACAGCCCGACAACTATGAAGGCGTGCTGCGCTTCATACAGGACGGCAAACCTACAGGGATGATTGTTAAGTCTACCGTTGGGAAAACTGTCGCCATTGGTAAAGAGACCGCCATCGCGCCAAAGTCTTCTGTTGGCGGCCTCACGCTTTGGGGCGCGGTAATTGGCGCCTTTTTAGGTGGGCTTATTCTGAACCTTATGCCCTGCGTCTTTCCAATTATTTCGATGAAAGCTCTGTCGTTAGCAAAGGTCGCGCATGAAGACCGCAGCGTTATGCGCCGCGAAGCCCACCTATATACGGTCGGCGTTATGACCACGTTCCTCCTCATGACGTTTGTGCTTCTCGCTCTTAAAGCCGCAGGCACGCAAATTGGCTGGGGCTTTCAACTGCAATCACCGATCGTTGTTGGCTGCCTAGCCTTATTAATTTTCGCCGTTGGGCTTAACCTGCTGGGCGTATTTGAATTTGGCACTAAGCTGCAAAATACAGGCAGCAACCTTGTAGCTAAGGGCGGAAATACAGGCGCGTTTTTCACAGGCGCACTCGCAGTTATAGTCGCCACACCCTGCACGGCCCCGTTCATGGCGCCCGCTATTGGATATGCCATGGCGCAGCCCGCCGCCATTATGCTGGCCGTCTTTATGGCACTTGGGATTGGCTTTGCCCTACCATTCCTCATGCTCGGCTACATGCCAAAGCTACTCAACAAATTACCCAAGCCGGGGCCCTGGATGGTTAGGTTCAAAGAGTTTTTGGCCTTTCCTATGCTGGCAACGGCTGTTGGCCTTGTCTGGGTGTTATCTCAGCAAGCGGGCGCAGACGGGGTGCTGAAAGTGCTACTTGCCATGCTACTGCTTGGCTTTGCGATTTGGTGCTGGAAACGCGCGGGCAGCTTTGCCAAAATGCTGGCCATCCTTTCTCTTCTTGGGGCGTTTATCTTGCCATTTCAACTGACACTTGATGTCTCCACCAAGGGCGTGTCACTAGAATCAGACGGTTATGAAAAGCTGGCTTGGTCTCCCGAAATCGTGGCTGAGCGGCGAGCGGCGGGGCAAAATGTGTTTGTCGATTTCACCGCCGCATGGTGCGTCACCTGTAAAGTCAATGAACGCGTCATACTTGAACGCGCTAGCATCAAACAACTTTTTGAAGACAGCAACACAGCTTTTCTCGTGGCAGATTGGACCAACAGAAATGACAAGATAGCGCGCGAACTCGCGGTACACGGACGCTCTGGCGTTCCTCTTTATCTAGTCTACCGCGCAGATAACAATGATGTGAGCCCTCTAATTTTACCTCAAGTCCTGACCGAAAATGTGCTAAAGGACGCTTTGTTAGGGGATTAAATCCCATTTCCTTATGGCTGCGTAGTTATAGGTGAAGTATTTTACGAGGAGAAAATTATCATGCTTTCTAAAAAGATTAAAATTTCAACGGCCGTAATATTTAGCGCTGCGCTACTCGCTAGCACAGCTTCAGCTAAAATTGCGACAGGCTCAACAGTCTCTGACATGCAGGTTACAGACAGCAACGGCATAGTACATAATCTGTCTGATTTTGCAGGTAAAAATGTTGTACTTGAATGGACAAATGAAGGCTGCCCTTATGTAAAAAAGCACTATACAAGCGGAAATATGCAAGAGCTTCAAAAGGAAGCGGCTGCGGACGGTACAGTTTGGCTATCTGTCATATCATCAGCACCAGGCGCGCAAGGCTATAAGACAGGACAGCAGGCAAATGCACATGTCGCTGAAACTGGAGCCGCACCTACCGCCGTCATTCTTGATCCCAATGGAACAGCAGGAAGAACATTCAGCGCGAAAACAACGCCGCATATGTATGTCATTAATGCGGATCAAACTCTAGTCTATCAAGGCGCAATTGATGATGACCGCAGTGCAAACCCCGCGAAAGCTAAGACAGCTAACAATTATGTCCGCGAAGCTATGGCGGCTGTGAAAGCAGGCGCTCCCGTTGCGACGGCTGAAACAACACCTTATGGCTGCGGCGTAAAATACGGAAGCTAATCCCGGCATCTCCACGTCTGAAAAGATGAAAAACCCGCGCAGCTCCACATCAGCGCGGGTTTTTTTATTGAAATTTATGACGATATGCGGTGAGCGGCTTCAAACTTTATTTAATACAATTCATATAAGTTTTCTTCTGCGCGGAACTCAAATCTATCGCGCCTTCAAAAACACTTTTATCTAACGCTCTATCCGTCACGAAGACATCTGCTTCTAAATACGGGCGGCGGCGACCCGCTTCATATGTCAGCACCTCAATATTTTGTGCTGAAAGGGACTTCATAAGTCTTCGGTTCTCGGAGCGGCCGACCCATGCCATCATTTGAGTACGCTTTACGCCAAGTTTCTCTAAACCCTTGATATCTGCAGCGTCCTTAACACTGACAGAAATAGACATATCTGGCGCCAGTTTTGCCATGGCCCTTGCCTGCTTTTCATTATACGCGATAAGAATTACATCACGGCTCATATTAGCCGTGCGCACCAATTCGATGACCTCGTCATAATCAGCGCTGGATTTAAAATCTATTTCCAGATGAAGCCGTCCTTTGGAATACTCCAAAGCATCTTTTAACAGGCTTGGGCGATAGCTAGTCACCCTGCCTTCAGTATCGCTTAAAAGATAGTTTTGAACATCCCTCCACCGACTGCCTGCAACCGCTCCCTGCCCTGTTGACTTGTCCTCCCAGACGCCATCATGAAACAGGATATGCTCTCCCGACTTTAACTGCGCGACATCAATTTCAGCAAGGCGAATTCCGCCTGCATAAAGCGCTTTAAGGCTTTCAATCGTGTTTTCGGCAAGACCCATACCACGTGATACACCTCGATGCGCCGCAATCAATGCCCCCTCTTCTGGTAGGCAATCTAACCTCTTTGATAGGCTTGGCCAATTTTCTAACGAAGCGACTGTGACAGTAGTGTCTATTTCATCCGAGCTGCGCATTTTAGCGTTGCAGGCCATGAGAGTAGAGACTGCCAAAAGAACAGCCGAAAAAAGCAGGGGTTTAAACATAAGCCCGCTTAGCATATTAGAACGGAGCTTAAACAAGGTTTCTCATGTCAGCTTCAACAATTTATTCTCTTTCCTCCGCGCCGGGCCGCGCAGGCGTTGCCGTATTTCGAGTCAGCGGCCCAAAAGCCAGTGATATCGCGTGCAAACTAAGCGGTCGTAACCTACCACGCCCACGTTTGGTTTCCCTTTGCCGATTTAAGGATGCGAAGAGTCAGGAGATTGATGAAGGTTTGCTCATTTGGATGCCAGGGCCACAAAGCTTTACGGGTGAAGACTGCGCCGAATTTCAACTTCACGGCTCGCCGGCTGTCGCCGAAGCCATTGCGAGCGCCTTTTTAGCAGCGGGCGCACGGCAAGCGGAACCCGGAGAGTTTACACGGCGCGCTTTTATGAACGGTCGGCTTGATTTAACCGAAGCAGAAGGTCTAGCCGATCTTATAGATGCCGATACTCAAGCTCAACGCGTGCAAGCTCTGCGGCAAATGCAGGGCGGCCTCAAAGCTCGCTATGAATCGTGGCGCGAAGGCCTTCTTGATGCGCTGGCTCAAATTGAGGGTGAAATCGACTTTCCCGATGAAAGCGATATTCCTAATGATTTAGCTCACAAGGCCTTAGCTCCGATTAAAGACCTTATTTCTGATATGGACGCCGCTCTACTAAATGCAGACCAAGGTGAACGCGTTCGAGCAGGAGTTGAGATTGCGATTATCGGCGCACCCAATGCTGGAAAATCCAGCCTTTTGAATAACTTAGCAAGGCGTGACGCGGCAATTGTAACACCACAAGCAGGTACCACACGTGATATTGTAGAGATACACCTCGTCTTAGGCGGCTTAGCTGTCAGAGTGTCCGATACGGCAGGCTTACGCGTCAGCGAAGATACAATTGAGGCCGAGGGTATACGCCGCGCACGCCATAGAGCTGAAGAAGCAGATATAAGAGTTTTGGTCCAAGACTCTAGTTTCCTGTCTAATGAAGGCCTTGAACTTATTCGATCCGGAGATTTTGTGCTTCTTAACAAATCTGATTTAGGCGAATCGCCATCCGTGACCTCCATAGAGAGTGTCCAATCATTTAAACTTAGCGCGCTTACGGGCGATGGAATGGAGCTGTTTGAATCCGCGCTCTCAGAGGCCGTTAAAACCCGCTATAGCCCAGGCCGCGACGCAGGACTAACACGTGCCCGCCACAAGGATTGTGTTTTACGCGCTAAAAATGCTTTATCGCGCGCGTCTAACGCCTTGAATATAGCGCCAGAACTTGCGGGTGACGACTTACGAGCTGCACTCCAAGCCCTGCGCGAACTTGCAGGCGAAACTGACATTGAAGCCGTATTTGATCGTATATTTTCGCGCTTTTGTGTCGGGAAGTAACCAAATACTTAATATATATAATGTTTTGAAAGCAGTTTTCACCATACACCGCTTTGGATATGTTTCACGTGAAACATAGTCTCTTTGGTCAAATTTGCCGCCAGCTCTCGACGGACACTGATTGTCGATATATAGGGGCCCTAAACCATTAGGAGCGTTTTATGTCCCAAAGCTGGGATGTCATTATTATAGGCGGCGGCCATGCGGGCTGCGATGCGGCTGCAGCAGCGGCACGCATAGGTGCGCGCACCTTACTTCTCACCCACAAGCTTGAAACATTGGGCGAAATGTCCTGCAATCCAGCTATTGGCGGACTTGGAAAAGGGCACTTAGTACGCGAAATTGATGCACTTGATGGCTTAATGGGGCGCGTCGCGGACGCGTCGGGTATTCAGTTTCGTCTGCTTAACCGCTCTAAAGGCCCAGCTGTTAGAGGTCCGCGTACGCAAAGTGATCGCGGGCTTTATAAGACAGCCATGCAAACAGAGCTTAATGCCACTGAAAATCTCACCATCTTGGCTCACGCCGTAGAAGATCTTGAGGTCACTGACGGGCGAGTGACCGGCGTCATTGCAGCTGATGAAAAGGTCTTTAAAACCAAACGCGTCGTTTTAACGACCGGCACATTCCTGAAAGGCATCATCCACATAGGCGATGAACGCACGCCCGCAGGGCGGCACGACGAAGCGCCCGCCATTGGTCTTGCAGACCGTCTCTATAATTTAGGGTTTGATATGGGCCGGCTGAAGACAGGTACTCCCGCCCGCCTTGCCAAGGACTCGATTAATTGGGACATTCTTGAGCAGCAAGCCGCGGATGAGAGTCCTATTCCGTTTAGCTTTATGACGGATAAAATAACTATTCCGCAGCTAACCTGCGCCATCACCCATACGAATGAAGCCACCCACCGTATAATTGCCGATAACATCAGTAAAAGCGCGGTTTATAGCGGGTCTATAGCTGGCAAGGGCCCGCGCTATTGCCCCTCTATCGAGGATAAAGTCGTGCGCTTTGCAGATCGCAATCAACATCAGGTCTTCTTAGAACCCGAAGGATTGCCGGGCGGGCCTGATGGTAATACAGTCTACCCTAACGGGATTTCAACGTCCCTGCCCCGCGATGTACAGCTTAAGTTCTTGCGCTCTATGCGCGGCCTTAAAGATTGCGTCGTCCAGCGTTACGGTTACGCCATTGAATATGATTATGTAGACCCCCGAGAATTACAAGCCACTCTCGAAACTAAGCGTCTGCCAGGCCTTTATCTCGCAGGACAAATTAACGGTACAACAGGCTATGAGGAAGCCGCGGCGCAAGGGCTTTATGCTGGCGCGAATGCAGCGCTTGCAGCAGCAGGCCGTGAACCCTTTATTCTTGACCGGAGCCAAGCCTATATCGGCGTCATGATCGACGACCTTATCACCAAAGGCGTCACAGAGCCCTACCGCATGTTTACCAGCCGCGCAGAATATCGCCTGCTCTTACGTGCAGATAATGCAGATCAACGCCTCACACAGCTCGGAAATGAGCTAGGATTAGTCAAAAAAACACGCTCTCAGGCCTTCGAAAATAAATTAAGTGTGCTAAGGGCCGCCTCTGCTCAAGCTGAGAGTCTCCAAAAAACGCCAAATGAGCTCATAAAACACGGATTGAAGGTTAATAATGACGGGACACGCCGCAATGTCACCGATTTACTAGCCTATCCAAACATTAATTATGAAGATCTTATGGCAGTTTGGCCTGAGCTAGCTGCCTTGCCAGCCTATGCGCGTGAGCATTTGGAAACTGAGGCGCTCTATGCAGGTTACATTGACAGGCAAGCCAGAGATATAGCAGCGTTTCGCCGTGACGAAGGCATGAGACTACCAGCTAATCTTAATTACTCAGCCATTGGCGGACTCTCAAATGAAGTGTGCAGCAAACTTATAGCCGCAAAACCTGCAACTTTAGGGCAGGCGGCGCGCCTTGAAGGGATCACCCCCGGCGCTCTCACTGCCGTTCTAGCCTACCTGAAGAAAGCGTCTTAATTGTCCGACACAACGTTCACCGCGCAAAATTTCGCAAAATTAACCGATGTTTCACGTGAAACATTCGCGCAGTTTCAAACCTATGAAGCTTTACTTCAAAAGTGGAATCGTAAGATTAATCTCGTATCCCTAACGGCGGCCAAGGGTTTTTGGGGACGTCATGCCTTTGATAGCTGGCAGTTAGCGGCTCTTTTACCAGATGATTTCGATAATTTGCTAGATCTTGGGTCTGGCGCAGGCTTTCCCGGTATAGCTATGGCAATTGCCTGCAAACAACGCGCGCAAGGTAATGTTACACTTGTTGAAAGCGCAGGGAAAAAGGCCGCTTTTCTTCGGACTGTCATCCGCGAGCTTGAATTGCCGGCTAAAGTTTGGGCCGACCGCGCAGAGGCCATGCCGCAGCAACATTACGATGTCATCACCGCGCGCGCCTTTGCACCGCTGCCAAGATTGCTCACTTATGCACATCCTTTCTGGGGCGAAGGAACAACTGCGCTACTTTTGAAGGGGCAGGGGGCGCAGGAAGAATTGACGCAGGCGCAAAATAGCTGGATATACAAAGTAAAGAACATAGCGAGTCGTAGCGATTCCACGGGAGTTATATTACAAATCAATGATTTGGCCCCGAAAATAGAGCTAGAAGAGACCTCTTGAGCGACAGGATATAACCGTGATAAAGACGAATGCAGCCAATAATTGTCACGTGATATCTATCGTCAATCAAAAAGGCGGCGTGGGCAAAACCACGACAACCATCAATCTCGCGGCAGGGCTAGCCTTACGCGGCAAAAAAGTTTTAATAATTGATAGCGATCCACAAGGTAATGCATCTACAGGACTCGGGCTTCATAGCGCGGCGCGGGGTACCACTATCTATGAAGTATTAGTCGATGAGACTCCATTAACCGAGGCCATAGTTTCCACACAGGTACCTGGTCTGCACATCGTCCCTTCTCATATTGATCTTTCATCGACTGAGCTCGAGATTGGGCATAGCGATGGGCGCACAATAAGGCTGAAAACCGCCTTGGACAAAGAGCTTTCGCGATTTGATTATGTGCTGATTGATTGCCCGCCCTCACTTAACCTTCTTACCGTTAATGCTCTCGCAGCCTCAAATTCCGTTATCGTGCCGCTGCAATGCGAATTTTACGCGCTCGAGGGTTTGAGCCAGCTTCTCAAAACGGTAGAAATGGCCAAAGCCAGTATCAATCCCGACCTTATCATTGAAGGGGTTATGCTGACCATGTATGATAAGCGCAACCGGCTATCAGCACAGGTGGCCGCCGATGTCCGAAAACATTTGGGGCGAGCTGTTTTCCAAACCATGATTCCGCGTAATGTGCGCGTAGCTGAAGCCCCAAGCTTTGCCAAACCCGTCATGATGTATGACCCGCAATGTGTGGGTTCAATTGCTTATATGGCACTGGCTGATGAAGTGCTGTCACGCCATTCACGCCGCAACGGACAAGCAGCCTAAATCCAAGGAGATTCACATGTCAAACAACACGGATAAGAAAGCTCTAAAATCCAAATCCTCAACTGCACCGACTCGCGGGCTCGGACGCGGCCTATCAGCACTTATGTCAGATATTAGTGTAACAGGCGCTGTGGCAGAAGCGAAAGTTAACCCCGAGGCTAAGGATGCACTTAAAGAACCAGAACAAATACCAAAAAAAAATTCAGCAACGCCGTCCAGTAATCGCGGTGTGTCAACTTTGGCCATTGATCAGATAGTTCGCAACCCAGATCAGCCGCGCCGGCATTTTGATAAAGCTCTTCTCGAGGAATTAACCCAGTCCATAGCCGACAAAGGCGTGCTCCAGCCCATCCTAGTGCGCCCAATTCCTTCACGTGATACTACCGAAACTGGCAAAGCTCTATACCAAATCGTGGCGGGTGAACGACGATGGCAGGCCACGCTTAAAGCAGGGCTAACCTTCATGCCCGCTTTAATACGTGAGCTATCTGATCAAGATGTCCTTGAGATAGGCGTCGTTGAGAATGTACAGCGCGCCAATTTAAATCCGATAGAAGAGGCGTTAGCTTACCGCGCCTTGATCGATCAATTTTCGCGAACACAAGAAGAGGTCGCAAAGGCTATCGGTAAGAGCCGCCCGCATATAGCCAATATGCTACGGCTGCTATCCCTGCCCAAACGAGCGCAAGACGCCTTGCAATCCGGGAAAATCTCCACCGGACACGCACGGGCTGTCATCGCAGCACCAGACCCCAATGCACTTGTTGAACAAATTATAGACAAAGGCCTATCTGTACGCGACGCGGAAAGTTGGGTAAGGCGCATTAAAGCCGCGGAGGAGGGGACCGCAAATGTATTGCCCAAAGTAGCGCCTGAAACGAAGTCAGCTGATTTAGCCAAACTGGAAAGGGAGCTCTCCGACAAAATCGGCGTAGACGTAGAGCTACGTCACAGAGGCCCTACAGGAGAAATCAGGCTCAAGTACAAAACAGATGACCAGCTTAATATGCTGCTAGAGCGCCTCAGTAAATTTAAGCCAAGCTAATCTTCTGGTTTATACTCCAAGCGAGGGGGAGTGTCTGGCGCCCTCAAGCGAGACGTGGCGCCCTTGACTTTTATACCTTTTAATAAGTTCATGACATGCCTAAGGCCAGATGTCATTTTCCAGCTTGTAGAGTTGAGAACAGACGACATTTCAGCACGCATAACATCAAGATCAGCTGCGTTCTTATCAACACGAGCCTCTTCCGATCGTAATATTTTGCCAAATTCATCTCGCATAAAATTCATTTCGAGATTCATGTTAGAGATTGTCGCATGGTGCTCAGCTTCTTGACTCGCCAAACTACGGTCCCATTCCGCTTTGGTTTTTTTATGCCTCGCCTGGAGATTTTCAAGCGTCTCATCGAAACTCTTTTCTAAATCTTCTAATGCGGATGCATGCTCATTCTGCATACTGCGCCTAGTTTTTTCATGCTCTTGATCTCGCGCCTTCAAAGCTTGCCCATGCTCCTGTTCACGCAACTCCCAAGCTTTCGAGTGTTCTTCGTCGCGCGCTTTCCAACCGCGAGTGTTCTCCACTTCTTGCGCCCTCAAAGCTTGCTCATGCTCCTGTTCACGCAATTCCCACGCTTTAGCCATCTCTTCATCGCGCGCTTTCCAACCACGAGTGTTCTCCGCTTCTTGCGCCTTCAAAGCTTGCTCATGCTCCTGTTCACGCAATTCCCACGTTTTCGAATGCTCTTCGTCACGCACTTTCCAGGAGCTAGCGTTATTAGACTGGAGGGCGGCAATACCTGCCTCATACTCAGTATATTTTTCTGCAAGCTGCGATTTTAACTCGCCTGCCATACGAGCGCGCTCAGAGACGAGAATATCATGCAGAGGTTCAATTACAGAAAAATAAACCTCTCTTATATTATCCAATGTTTTTAAAGCGGCCTGAGACTCAGGGGTCTCGCACAGGATCAGACAGGCCTCATAGGCGTTTGATACCCAGCCGCGCGCTAAGGGATCTAGAACAATATCTTCAATCGCGGCCCGTTGGCGGTTAAGGTCAGGGCTAACATAAGCTTGTATCTGCTTTTTGACCTCACTAACCTGATAAGTTAACTTAAACGGTAGCGCTTTACACAAGGACTGAGCCGTTTTAACAGGGGAATTCATAAGGTTTTGATGAGATAAAAACTGGCGTGATCGCCCCCGCGTTGCCAGCTCTGCTTCCAGCGTATAAGTTAACCAGAGATAAAGCCCGTCTAGTTTTTCTAACCCATCACGCGCGGTTAAAGACGCCGCAACCTCCATTGGGTTTCTGATCAGGATGATAGAGTGAACCGCTTCATTTTCTTCTTCCAGCACCTCAATATAAGGCGCCGCGAAACGACAAATGCGAGGCTCTTTAACAACGCAAACCTCAGTTGTCCCTGAATATTCAGCCGTAAAAACGTCTGAAAACATGTCCCGTGCCTTGAGGGTGGCCCGAGACGTCTTACTTCCTAAGTCAAGACGACGCCAATCCTTCCAACTACTATTTTGCTTTTTCAATAAAGCTTCATGGGCAGCAATCATTGACTCGGACTCCCAATGACCGCGCGAGTTACTATTATTCTTACCCAGCAAAGATTTAGGTAGACCCGCGCCCAAAAGGCTAACCACACGCGTTAAAACAGATGTCCCGCTTCGGTGCATACCAAGGATTAAAATTACATTTTTCATTGCTCTGTTATACACTGCGTGAGCAGTGCTTCGCAATGAAACTTATTAAAGCCTGCAATGGCAACTAAGCGCGGAATTATTGTGACAAAACTTTGACAAAATACGCCTCCTTCGGCATATCGAAGGAGGCGTAATGCGAAGATACAGGAGCATAGTTGGGGCGCAAATGAACCATGAGTGAAACTCAAAGACACGAACTGCTAAAAAAACTAAAACACTCAGATGATACGTTGTCGTTGAGCCAAGAAGAGTGCGCCAAATTATCTGACATTTTCGACCACCAGTCCACACAACACGCAATAGAAATTAAAGCGCTAGAAGAGAAATTAAGCACTAAATCCTTACAGCTTCAACATGCGCGAACAGATATTAGAAACCTCAGGCACAGCCTTACTGAACTTTACGGGAGTGCAAGCTGGAAAATCGCCGCACCGTTAAGGCTGATAAAAAACAAAATTAGTCGTAACGCCGTAGTCAGTAAAAAAGATAAGCCTTTATATAAACTTGCTAGTGATAAGACACAAACCCCAACTGCTGTCCCGAACTTACGCCGCGGTACAGCCTCATTATATGTTCCGCGGGATAATACACCTGCGCCTAAAAACCTTGCCGCATCTTTATACGCATTCTATCTTCCGCAGTTTCATCCCATAGCGCAAAATGATGAATGGTGGGGTAAGGGCTTTACAGAATGGGCAAATGTAAAGCCGGCAACGCCATTATATGAAGGTCATTATCAACCCCATGTACCAGATCCAAAAGGCGGCCTTGGGTATTATGATCTTCGGCAAACATCTGAAGTAATGGGTAAACAGATAGAACTTGCTCGCCAATACGGTGTTGAAGGGTTTTGTTTTTATTTTTACTGGTTTGGCGGTGAGCGTCTACTTGAAACCCCGCTGCTGAACCTTTTAGATGATTCAAATTTAGATGTTCCTTTTTGCTTGTGTTGGGCGAATGAGAATTGGTCTCGTAGGTGGGATGGACGAGATGATGATATCTTAATGGCTCAAAACAATACGCCGCAAGATGATCTCGACTTCATTAAATATGTTTCTAAATACATGAAAGACCCACGCTATCGCCGTATTGATGGAAAACCGCTCTTAATTGTTTATCGTCCAATAGAACTTCCAAATGCTAAGGCTACGGCCAAACGTTGGCGCAAATGGTGCCGCAGTAACGACGTAGGTGAAATCTATCTTGCTTATACTCAGTCTTTTGAAAATAACGATCCTCGTGAATATGGGTTTGACGGCGCTATCGAATTTCCACCAAATAATTCGGCTCCGCCCGATTTAACCGATAAAATCACCCCGCACTCAAGCGAGTATGAGGGTAAGGTTTATGATTGGGATATTTTCCCAACTCGTTCAGACAATTATGCCGTATCCGACTATCCGCTCTTTAGAACTGTTTGTCCGGCTTGGGACAATACTGCCCGGCGAAAACAAGGCGGGGCTGTTTTTGAAAATAGTACGCCCGCACGCTATCAACATTGGATGTCAAATGCCCTTGCTGATACGCAAGCAAGAATTAAAAATCCCGATAATAGACTTATCTTTGTGAACGCCTGGAATGAATGGGCAGAGGGCGCCCACCTTGAACCTGACGCTCGTTATGGCCACGCCTATCTGGCCGCCACCCGGCAAGCTTTAATATCTCACGCAGCTAAATCAAAAAAAATTATCCTCGTCAGCCATGACGCACTTCATCATGGTGCCCAGATATTGACCTTGAATTTGGCTCGTGAAATGTCAGAAATTTTTGGGTATGACGTCGACCTTATCGTGCTCGGCGAGGGACCAATGATGGAAGATTTTGCCAAAGTTGCTACAGTGCATAATCTCTCAGGCGAAACCGCTGACAGCGAAGTTGCCAAGCGCCTCATTTCGCAACTTTCAGATAATGGGGCTAATTTAGCTATTTGCAATACAACAGTCACGGGGCCTCTCGCCCGTACGCTTAAGGCCTACGGCTTTCAGGTCATTAGCCTTATTCACGAACTAACCAGCGTGATAGAGCAATATAACTTGCAAGGCGCCGCCAAAGATGTAGCCGCCTGTGCTGACAAAATTGTTTTTCCGGCAACGGTCGTTAAAGACGCGTTTGAAGATATCTCGGGTCCTATGGACGGAAAAGCCGTAATTTGCCCGCAAGGCGCCTACAAGGTCAACAAATTCAGACAAGCAAACGATATTAAAAATGCCCGTAAAGCACTTCGAACACGCTTAAACATACGACCGAGCACACGAATACTTCTCGGTGTTGGCTATGCGGACGCGCGAAAGGGATTCGATTTATTTCTAGATGTAGCCGAAATGCTTCCGAAAGATAAAATGGATATTGTCTGCGTTTGGCTCGGTCATCAGGAGCCATGGGTTGCACCGGAACTGCAAGACCGCATGGACGCCTTAGAAAAAGATGGCCGCCTTATTCTGCCCGGCAGAGTAAATAATACAGACATGTTTTACGCGGGTGCAGATGTTTTTCTTTTGACGTCTCGAGAAGACCCTTATCCTTCAACTGTTCTTGAGGCCCTTGATGTTGGCTTGCCCATTATTGGGTTTGAGAACGTGACCGGATCCGTCGAACTCATTAAAAACTACGGCGGTTATCTTGTGCCGACTTTTGATGTAACAGCCCTCAAAGAAGCAGCCCTCAAAGCCCTTATTACAACAGGTGATAAAACCCGAGAAAATATCTACACCCGCTTTCGAGCCCGTCCAGATATTTCCTTTCGTGGTTACGCACATGATCTACTAGCGCTTGCCGGGCAGGGTCTTGCCAGCGACACCGCACAAGTCAGCGCAGTCGTACCCAATTATAACTACGCCCATTATCTCGAAGATCGGATAAACTCAATTACCTCGCAAAGCTATCCCATACGCGAAATCGTTATTCTTGATGACGGCTCAGTGGACAATAGCCTGCAAATTATTAATAAGATTTGTGCAGAAGCTGACGTGCCAACACGTTTCATCCCAAATGACAGCAATAGCGGATCAGTCTTCATACAATGGCTTAAGGGCGTTGAAGCCGCCAGAAGTGAATTCGTTTGGATTGCCGAAGCTGACGATCTCGCCCTGCCTGATTTTTTAAAAACGGCCATGACAGGGTTTAAAAATGAAAATGTTATCATGTCCTACACCCAATCCTCGCAAATGAGCGAAGCCGGCGAGATATTAGACGAAACCTATCTAAACTATGTCAGCGACATTGATTCCCAGCAATGGACTGAGAATTATCTACGTGATGGCCACGTAGAGATTGCTGAGGGGCTTTCTATAAAAAACTCAATTCCCAATGTTAGTGCCGTTATCTTCCGCCGCAAACCGCTGTTGAAGGCTTTGAGAGACCATCTTTCCCATATTAAAAGTTACCGCGTCGCAGGTGATTGGGCAGCTTATGTACATCTTCTTGCCTCGAGCCCTGTAGAAGGCAAAATTGCCTATCATGCAGCCCCGCTTAACTTGCATCGCCGCCATGATAGCAGCGTAACCAACGCAAGATTTGGTCAAGAAGAGCTTGATGAAATTCGCCGTATGCAAAAATTTGTCGCGGAGACTGTTGATGTTCCAACAGATTATAAAGTGAAAGCCGATCGCTATCTTAATGTGTTACATGAGCAATTTGGCCTCAGCGCCTTGGACGCCGCGCAATGATTGACTGGCAGTAATGACTCGGTTTGAAAATTACCGTTCTCTTGTACCCCAGATGATTCGCCGTGAAATTTCTGAGCGTTATAAAGGGTCCGTGCTTGGCGTATTATGGTCTCTCATTACCCCGCTCATTTTGCTCGGTGTTTATACATTCGTATTCAGTGGTCTGTTTAATTCCCGATGGAGCGGCTCAGATTCGACAGCAGATTTTGCCGTAATTTTATTTGCAGGCCTGTTGATGTATCAGTTTTTTGCCGATGTACTCGTCAAAGCCCCCTCACTGATTATGTCCAATACCAATTTTGTAAAAAAAGTCGTTTTTCCTCTGGAGGTCCTTGTTCCCGTCACGACAGGGGCCGCATTGTTTCACGCCTTTATCAGCTTTATTATCTTATTGTTTGCAACGTTTTATGTGCAAGGACACGTGCCTCTCACTGTGTTTTGGACACCAGCCATTATCCTTCCATTTGTTTTACTAACACTCGGTATCGGTTGGAGCCTAGCTGCCTTTGGCGTTTACTTGCGCGACATTGGGCAAATCATGGGGACCTTAACAACAGCATTGTTATTTCTGGCTCCCATATTTTATCCACCGGATGCCATCCCCGATTGGATTGCCCCATATATCAATTTAAACCCCATCGCGATCCCCATTGAAATGTTGCGGGGTGCCGTTATTTTTGGTGAGGCGCCCGATCTAATACAATACTCCATTTATAGTCTGATCGCCGGTGTTATTTGTATTTTGGGATATGTTTGCTTTCAGAAGACACGGGGAGGGTTTGCCGATGTCCTCTGATAACACCCGAGCCCAATCTTCAATTATCACAGTCAAAAATATTGAAAAAACCTTTCGTATGTATCGTCGTCCGCAAGACCGTCTGAAACAGATGATTATGCCACGGCTTAAACTTGGCAAAGGCGGCGCAGAGTATTTTGATAAATTTACAGCACTTAACAACATCAACCTAAATCTCAGCCGCGGAGAAACCGTTGGAATTGTTGGTCGAAATGGGTCGGGGAAGTCGACACTTTTACAAATTATCTGCGGCACGCTGAAACCCACGTCGGGCGAAGTTCTAGTAAATGGACGTGTCGCCGCCTTACTTGAGCTCGGCGCTGGATTTAATCCCGAGTTTACAGGCCGCGAGAATGTTTACTTGAACGGCGCGATTGTCGGTTTAAGCCGCGCTGAGATAGATCAGCGTTTTGAACAAATTTCCCGTTTTGCCAATATTGGCCAGTTTATGGACCAACCTACCAAAAGCTATTCCAGCGGTATGTATGTACGCCTAGCCTTTTCCGTTGCCATTCACGCGGACCCGGATATTCTTGTTATCGATGAAGCGTTATCTGTTGGCGATGAATCGTTCCAGCGAAAATGCTTTGCCCGGATAGAAGACATGCAGTCGCGCGGGACGACGATATTATTTGTCTCGCATAGCGCCCAATCGGTGATTGAATTATGTGACCGCGCTATTTTGCTAGATGGGGGAGAAGTTCTATTGAAGGGCACTCCCAAAAAGGTGGTAGGTCAGTATCAAAAACTGATGAACTTAACAGGCAGTGAAGCCAAAAAGCTTCGCGAGGCCATTAAGCAGTTGAGCCTAGCAGACGATAAATCTTTATCAAACGACAACGCAGTTTCTGCGCGAAGCACCTCGCAAAACAAGATATCAACACGGGACAAAAGCAGCACTGATCCAAGTTGGTATGATCCAAGCCTGATGTCGAATTCCGCTCTCTCCTATGAAGTCCTTGGCGGCGAAATAATTGATCCACATATTCGAAATTTAACGGGGCAAAAGGTCAACTATCTCGCAGTTGGAAGGCGCTATACAATAAATTACAATGTAAATATTTATAAAGACGTCGAAAAACTAATATTCGGATGTGTATTTAAGACAGTTAGTGGTCTTGAGCTTGCAGGAGCGAATAGCATACGTGTTGAGCACCCCCAAATTAAAGATGCCAAAGCAGGTGATCGCGCTCATATTGAGTTTGATTTCACCTGCCATCTTATGCCCGGTACTTATTTTATGACAGCCGGCCTAATGGCTAAGGTCGATGATGACTATGTATTTCTCCACCGTATTGTAGACGCGCTAGCCGTTCACGTAATGGCAGGGACTAATTCAGCCCGTTATGATGTAGGTCTCGCGGCGCTGGGCTGCGAGATACGGACATCTCTCATTACCGAGACTTAAAGTCTTGCAGAACTATGCTTGACCGATACGGGCTAGACAATTAGAGCCGCGCTATGAATATTTCATCTCTCAAAATTAATGATGTCCATCTTATTGAGCCTAGACGTTTTGGAGATGATCGTGGTTGGTTTATGGAAAGTTGGCAGCATAGCGCCTTTCAGGACGCTATCGGTCAAGACATTAGCTTTGTCCAAGACAATCATAGCTATAGCGCACATGCGAACACCATACGCGGATTACATTATCAACGCCCCCCGCATGCCCAAGGTAAACTTGTGCGGTGCACACGCGGGCAAATTCTAGATGTTGCCGTGGATTTCAGGGTAGGCTCAGAGAGTTATGGAAAATGGGTGAGCGCGCTTTTGACCGCAGATAACGGTAATATGCTTTGGGTCCCAGCAGGGTTTTTGCACGGCTTTTCTACTTTAGAGCCTGACTGTGAAGTACAATATAAATGTACAGATTATTATGCGTCTGATTGCGACGCCAATATTGCATGGAATGACCCTACATTAGCAATTGATTGGGGTATAGCTCATGGTTTTGATCCAAAACAGAGCGTCCTGTCAGATAAAGATGTCAACGCGCCAGCATTTAAAAATGTCAGTTCTCCTTTTTAGCATTTTTTGGCAGATAATTATTCGCCTTTGCGGCCCAGTACGTTAAAGAGTTTGCATGAAAATTCTTATTACAGGAGGCGCGGGCTTCATCGGCTCTGCCGTCATTCGGCAGGCCCTTAAAGCGGGCCATAGCGTTGTCAATGTTGACCGCTTAACTTATGCGGCAAATCTTGCCAATCTTGCATCTGTTGAAAGCTTACCGCAATATTCATTTGAAAAGATTGACATTTGCGATCTTTCCGCACTGCAAAGTGTGTTCGACAGACATCAACCAGATAGGGTTATGCACTTGGCTGCAGAGTCCCATGTTGACCGCTCAATAGACGGGCCGGGCGCTTTTATCCAAACCAATGTCATTGGAACATTTAACCTGCTACAGGTCGCGCGAGGTTACTATGAAAGCCTTCCAGAAGAAGGCCAAAAGCAGTTCCGCTTCCATCACATTTCAACCGATGAAGTTTACGGTGATCTGGATGTAAATGACCCCGCGTTTGAAGAGACAACTCCTTATGATCCAAGCTCGCCTTACTCTGCTTCCAAAGCTGCAAGCGACCATCTCGTCAGGGCCTGGTCGCGGACCTTTGGCTTGCCAATAGTTGTAACTAATTGCTCTAACAATTACGGGCCTTATCAGTTTCCAGAAAAACTCATCCCTGTTGTTATTCTCAAAGCGCTTCATCGGCAACCTATTCCGGTTTACGGTACGGGAGAGAATATTCGCGATTGGCTGTATGTAGATGACCATGCTGACGCGCTGCTGCTCGTGCTAGAAAAGGGCCGACTCGGTGAAACTTACAATATTGGCGGCGACAATGAGCGTACTAATCTTGAGCTTGTTAAAACGCTGTGCCGGCTTGTTGGTGAGCGTCTCGGCGATGACTTTAATTATGAAAGCCTCATTAGTTTTGTAAATGATCGTCCAGGCCATGACAGGCGCTATGCCGTTAATGCCTCTAAGCTTAAATCCGAACTAGGGTGGAGCCCCTCTGTGAATTGGGATGAGGGATTTAAAGCGACGCTTGACTGGTATCTCGATAATGAAACGTGGTGGCGCCCCTTGGTAAGTGCGAACCAATTTGGCAAACGAATTGGCGACAAAATCGCCGCAGCAACAGCCTCTTAAAATGCATATTACGATTATCGGTAAAACAGGGCAGCTCGCTCGCGCTCTGAGCCGTGAGTGCGCTCAAACCGGTCTCACAGCTACACCCCATGGCCGCAGCAAATTAGACCTTAAGTCGCCGCCCGATTTAATTGAAAAGTATATTGATAACCTAGAAACTGACGTCATCATCATAGCGGCAGCTTATACGGCGGTTGATACAGCTGAAAGCGAAGAAGAAATAGCTCTTGCTATTAATGCATTGGCACCCGCGGCTATTGCAAGGGCCTGCGCGAAACGCGACATCGCATTAGTGCATATTTCAACAGATTACGTATTTCAAGGTCTCTCAAAGACGCCCTATCCGGTTACTGCAGTACCCGACCCTTTAAATGCATATGGCCGAAGTAAGCTCGCAGGTGAAACCGCTGTACTAGACGCCCATGCGCGTACAGCCGTACTGCGCACCTCATGGGTCTATGACGGCATCGGCAAAAACTTCGTGACAACAATGCTAAAACTCGGAGCGGAGCGTGACCGTATTAATGTTGTTTCAGATCAAATGGGTAGGCCCACTTTTGCGGGGCATTTAGCACGGGCTTGTCTGCAGATCGCGCAAGCTCTAATATCAGATAATAGCCAGAAAACACGCGGCTATTACCATGTCACGGATAGCGGGCCCCCCATAAGCTGGGCCTGTTTTGCAACTGAAATTTTTACGCAAACCCAAGAAACGTTAGGACATAAAGTTCACGTCGACCCAATTCCGTCAAGCGCTTACCCCACAGCCGCTAAAAGACCAGCTTACTCAGCCCTTGACCTCTCTCGTTTTGAACACCGCTTCGGCGCTTTACCTCATTGGCGCGAAGGGTTAGAACAATCGTTAAAAGAATGGTCGGCAACCAAAAATAACAATCGGCCCACATGAATATTGCCTAGAGGGAAACACGCATGAATCGAAAAGGCATTATCCTGGCGGGGGGTAGCGGTACACGTCTTCATCCCAGCACAATTTCTGTCTCAAAACAGCTAATGCCTGTCTATGACAAACCTATGATTTATTATCCGCTCAGCGTCTTAATGGATGCTGGAATTCGCGAGATACTTGTTATTACCACTCCGCACGATAACCCTGCTTTTGTTAATTTGTTAGGCGATGGTAAGCGGTGGGGCCTTAATATCGATTACGCGGTGCAGCCGAGTCCTGACGGGCTTGCTCAAGCTCTCATTATTGCGGAAGAGTTTCTGGAGGGCGCGCCTAGCGCGCTTATATTAGGAGACAATCTATTTTTTGGTTCCGCCTTCACCCACAGTATTCGCCGCGCCAATGAAATTACAGAAGGCGCGAGTGTTTTTGGTTACCGCGTTAACGATCCCACGGCTTATGGCGTCGTCGGCTTTGATAAAGATATGAACGCCGTTTCGCTCGTCGAAAAACCTGATATTCCAGATAGTAATTACGCGGTAACTGGGCTTTATTTTTACGACTCATACGCACCGAAATATGCCAAAGGCCTCAAACCTTCAAAAAGAGGGGAACTTGAAATCACAGCCCTCAATCAAGTTTATCTAGACAAAGCGCAGCTCCGCGTTGAAATTTTAGATGACGGGACAACATGGCTAGACACAGGGACACATAGATCCCTTCTACAAGCGGCTCAATTTGTAAGCGTTATAGAGGAACGTCAAGGTCAACGCATTTGCTGTCCTGAAGTCATCGCTTACCGTAATGGATGGATAACACGCGGTGAACTTGCCAAGCTCGCCGAGCCGCTTAAGAAAAGCGGTTATGGCAATTATCTCCAGAAAGTTCTCGATGGAAAGCCGTAATATTTTACGAACGACCTGACTTACTGAATTTACGAACAAGAGCTGTTGTAAATTTCTGAAATGTTGTTTGAGGATAATCATGATGCCACGCGAGCCAAAGCGCTGTCTTTAGATCTTTAAAACTTCGGGCACGTTTTAAAGGCGAAACCCAAGACTCACTTTTACTTGAAAGACTAACGTCCTCATTTGTCGCAGCTGTGGACATTGGCGCCATGGCGCCAGGCGGTAGAACTAGTTGATAGGGCAGATCCTCGCCGTGATTAAAGTCGCGTTTGGCATAAAAAGCCTCAAGACCAAATGCGGGCTCCGCTTGGGCGCGGTAAGCTTCTACATCACCTAAGTCCCAATTATAAGGATGACTTGCCGGAAGAGATCCCGACAATACGCCTTGCAGCGCCTCCAAATAACTAAACCCATCTTTCGTATCAGGCTCAAAATGCGCCCCTTCAGCCCATTCATTCCAAGCATTGAGAAAGATAAACTGACTCGGTGCCACGTGACGCCGCACCGTCCAGTCGGCAACAGCAGACAACCAATTCGCAAAAAGTTCAGGCGAGCTTCCCGCAAAAATATTAGCTCGCCGTCCGCGCCGCGCCGTATTATCCCAAGCCGGAAAAAAGCCGCGGAATAGCGTATAAGAAGGCGATGGTCGTTTAAGCGCCGTTATGAAAGCACTGAAATGATCAAAAACCATACCTTCAAATTTAGGTTCGCCTTCACGCGCGACAGTATGAACCTGCATGGTAGAAACGCCGTGCGGCGGAAACTCAACATTTCCGTCCAGACCGCTTTTTCGAGGGTCAGCTTGCTGTCCGGGTAGGCAAAATGTTTCCGTGCCTAATACCATAGCGCCTTTGTGTCCACACGCGATAGCTTGCTTTTTTATTTCCATTGCGAGCCGGGGAAGGTCAGGGATTTCATCAGGACGGTAAATCAAGAATACAATCTTACCCTCGCTCGTAATATAGCGAGGGTCTGAGAAATAAGGGGCAAGGTCGGACGCAAATTCAGCATAACGCTCAGGATCATAATCTTGAGGAATAAGAATATCCGTATCACCGCCATCCCAACGGCGTGACCAGTTTTCATTTGCCCAAGAGAGACAAAATGGCATATCAACTTCTGGATGAGCGAGCATCAGCTCCGTTGGCTTTTCAAGAACGCGCCGCCCGCCGAACCAATAAAAATAATGACAAAAACCATATATGCCGTTAGCCTTGGCGAGCTTGGCCTGGGCTTTGAGCGTTTCAAGCTTCGTCTGATCATGAAATCCAAGATTATTTTCGCCTGTTAACGGAAGCTGGGGTTGGTGATGACCGGGAAATAACATTTCGCCGCGACGCGCTGACGTCCATTCGGTGAAACCCTCGCCCCACCACTTATCATTATAATCGGTTCGGTAAAATTGGGGAAGGTAAAACGCGATAGGTTTCACATCAGAAAAATCAGCACTCATAATTTCAAAACCAACTGTTGCGGCGAGCTGTCTTTAACACGTTCAATCTCGCCTTCAACTTCCATATTCAATTTTACTGTTGTGAAATGCCAACCCCAAGACCCCAAACTCACCAGAGATGACTCTGGCATATATGCCTTCGCAGCCACTCGTAATTCGCTAAAGCTAATAGAGCTAGTCTTTTGGCACGCGAAGGCGGATAATATGGCCTCGCGAACAGTATTATATTTCCAAGTTGGAATGCGCGTACCGCCGTTTTTACCAGAGGCGGGCGTACGGCATTCTGTTTTTACGGTTGCGTCTTCTGTTTGAGATTGACCCATTATCCAGCCATATTAGTCGATTTTTAATTCACCGCAAGCAGATGACATCGCCATTTCAACTCGTTAGGGTAAGTCATGGGCTTTTATGATCGTTATATTCTACCGTGCTGCCTTGACCGCGCCTGCGCAATTGGACCGATTACTAAACAGCGCGAAAAAATTGTCCCGCAGGCCAAAGGTTGCGTTATTGAAATTGGTATTGGGTCAGGGCTAAACCTCCCGCATTATAATCCGCAGACTGTAACAAAAATCATCGGCGTAGACCCTGATGACCATCTTTGGAAACGCAGCCAAAGTCGCCGCGATAATTGCCCTATAGAGATTGAGCGCGTCGGACTTTCAGGCGAGAACTTGCCCCTAGAAGATGACATCGCTGACACCGTGCTGGTAACATATAGTCTATGCACTATTCCTGATCCGGTTAAAGCGCTGCGCGAAATGGCGCGTGTGCTCAAAGCCGGAGGGAAAATTTTATTTACGGAACATGGCAAAGCTCCAGACTCTGGCGTGCATAAATGGCAAAACCGCATCGACCCTCTCTGGGGCAAGATAGCGGGCGGCTGTCACAGCGGGCGCGACATACCAGATTTATTTACCCAAGCAG
>CAZFWZ010000009.1:36608-38410 GCA_964522765.1 uncultured Caulobacterales bacterium
CCAAATTTAACCTCAGCCGTAGCGCGGTACTTGGTAATCTCGCGCGTATGAAAATCATTAAAGCCTCCGCCGAAACCAAATCTAGATCCCCCAAATCGAGACCCGAAGCCTGCCCCTCTGAAACCTCGTCCACCGAAGCTTGAAAAACGGCGACCACGGCTCCAGCCGAAAGACGGGCCATAGAAGCTATAGTTAAAATAAGGATCGTAAATGCCGTGCCCAAAACTAGAACCCGTAATGCGTGTTTTTGACTCTGTATCACGTTCCTGCAAAGTGAAATGTTCAAATCCGCGTTCGGCCGCGATTTCCGCAGAGCGATAGATGAGATAATTTTCGACCGTATCACGGTCCGTGAGAGAATTACCGCCAAAACTCACGCGAGCGCGGTCATTTTCAATCATTGTCTGAGAAAAACCATCATAAGCCCCCGGCTTGGAGGCTTGTTGATAAGGGGTTGCCGTAGCGCAAGCGGCCAAAACAGCCGCGGAAACTGATAATACAAGAACACGAAGTGTCTTAACTGAAGTTATTTGGGTCATAGCGATATCCTTTTTACAATATCACGCTCCCTCCCTGAACGCTTGATACATATATAAGGCATTTTTGGGTATTTTTCAATTAAACCACTGTAATAGACGCTGACAATTACGTGAGAGCAATAAAATCAGATCAAATTGTAGACGCGGACATCATCCGTTTGAACGCCCAAACACAAAAGCTTGTACTTAAAATCAGAGCTAAGCTTCCATATATCTTTGGCAGAACACTCCAAAAGATGAAAATAAGCGAGACACAAACCCAGGGAAGCATAAGCAGCAAGGCAAGCGCAAAACCCTTGCGCATTGCTTGGCCCTTAACAGAATGCCGCGCCGTTCGCGCCAAATACACACAAGGACCATATGCGAGGGCTCCAAGTCCAAAACAGAGACCAAAAGCACTCACAAGCGTCCAAAACCCTTGGTCAGTTTGGGTAAAACCATAAAAGAAATAAGCTGAGAGTCCAAAAGTGAGCAAAGCCGTCAGACCTGCCGCAAACGCCACCATTACATCTACATCACGGCGCAGCGAACGTTTTGGGGTCGAGGTTTCGCCCTCGCGCGGCCGTCCTATTGGCGTGATGATGCTCTCGTCAGACATAGCCCGTCATAACGCAAATAGGCTTAACCATTCGTTTCTATAGGTAGCTGATGTTGGAGATAAAAAAGCCCGCCCTCCGTAAAGAGAGCAGGCCAAAGTTTGTACCGAGCGAGCAGGACGCTCGTCGTGAAGCTAGTGAGCCAATACCGCCAGAAGCAGTAACGCGATGATGTTTGTGATTTTAATCATCGGGTTCACGGCTGGGCCAGCTGTATCCTTGTAGGGATCGCCAACCGTATCACCAGTCACAGAGGCTTTGTGGGCTTCTGAGCCTTTACCGCCATGATTGCCATCTTCGATATATTTCTTAGCATTATCCCAAGCACCGCCGCCGGCCGTCATGGAAAGAGCCACGAAAATACCCGTCACAATCACGCCCATCAGCATTGCGCCCAGTGAGGACACAGCCGCGGCATTGCCTGCCATCATTTTGACTGCAAAGAAAAGCACGATTGGCGCGAGAATTGGCAGAAGCGAGGGCTTAATCATTTCTTTGATCGCAGCACCAGTCAGTAGGTCAACCGCCTTGGCATAATCTGGACGAGATGTGCCCGCCATGATGCCTGGGTCAGATTTAAACTGACGGCGGACTTCTTCGACAATTGCTGCCGCCGCGCGGCCAACAGATTGCATGGACCAAGCGCCAAACAAATAAGGCAGCATAC
>CAZFWZ010000010.1:0-13912 GCA_964522765.1 uncultured Caulobacterales bacterium
GCATAAGACAGCTGCGCGAGCGGGTGCGCCATATCGATAAAATCGAGCGCAGCCGTCACCTTGTTTTCGCCGGGGCGAATACTCGCGGAAATTTCGCCGCCGCCTTTAACTTTAAGTTTTCCAAATGAAAATATGGAGGGGCTAATTACAAAGTCTGCCTTTAAGTCTTCAAAGGACTGAAACGTCAAATTACCCGTCGCATTGACTTGTCCATAAGGGCTTTTTGCTCGCACGCGGCTGTCAATTAAATGCAGCCCCTGCGGCGGCAGCACAACGTCTGAATCAGGATTTGACGCTGGCAGCCAGCCATCAATAATCTTCCCTTCCTCATCTACAGTGATATCAAGCACCGCACCGTTCAATTCAATGCGTTTCATATTCCCCTTTAAAGCTTCACGCCAATCATAGTCTATTTTCAACGTGTCTGCAGAAAAGACCGATTGTCCCTGAGCGGAAATAGAAATGTCGCTTAGCAGTGCGTTTCGCTTTTGGATATTTGTTATGGAGAGCTCTGCATCTAGTCCTTGTTCGGCAAGAACTCCTATCAGCGCATCCTCGAGATAAGTATAACGGTTCTGCCAAATATAAGCAGCCACAATAATCAGTATTAAGAACAATGTGAGAAACGCCCAGCGCAAGACACGCCAGAAGCTCCAGCGGCCTTTAGTAGGGTGCTGCTCAGATTTTAAAGTTTGAACACTGTCACTGGATGACATATTACTATTATGCCTCCGTGGCAAAAGTTAAGGCAAAGCATATGCTTTGCCTGTAGCAAAGCTAGACCCAACCACAACAGCTGACTAGCATCAATCGCATTATATATGCGCAAGAGCGAACGTTTAATTTGAGATAGAAACATTAAATTACCGCAAATCGGACAGGTTTTTCAATGCCTAGCCCTTGAAATTAACCTCTTGTAAGGCATAAGAAATCAATGTTGCAAAATATTCCTAATAAGAAACTATAAGAGCTTTATGTCCTCCCCCCATGACGAGACCTCAACTCAGACTGAGACGCTAAAAGACGCTTTAAAAGACGGCTTAAAAGAGCGCGCAGGTGCCTTTGCCGAAACGAAAAGCACAAAAATTTACAAAGACCGCCGCTTTCATGGCCTAGCTGTCTTGGCCGTTGTAGCGATAAGTACGAGCTTTCTTCTTCCCAATTCTCAAGAAGCGAAAGCAAACTCGCCAACAGCGGAACTTGCTAGCCTGCCGAGCTTTGATTTATCACGTGACGATCTCTATCTTATCGACAGTGACGTCAAAAACATCCGCGAGGTCACGCTGACTTTAGAGCCCGGGCAAAACCTTGGTCCGCTGCTTCAAAAAAATGGCCTGACACCCAGCACAGCCTATCAAGTCACTCAAGCCTTTGCCGAGATTTTTCCGCCGCGCAATATCCGCGCAGGTCAGAGCTTTCATCTCTCTTTCTCTGGCGATGTGTTTACCGATATGGCGTTTAAGCCCAATTCGGATAAAACTATTTTTGTCGCGAAAACAGATGATAGCTACAAAGCCCGCGAAGTCGCAGCCGAACTTCGTTTTGACCAAATGGTTGTCAGCGGCAAGATAGAAAATAGCCTTTATCTTGACGCTAACGCCCAAGGCGCACCTGATAAGGTGATTGTCCAATTTGCGAACATCTATGAATATTCTGTCGATTTCCAGCGTGATATTCAGCCCGGTGATGAGTTTGAGATGGTCTTTAATGTCTCGCGCAACCACAAGGGCGATATCATTAAAGCGGGCGATCTGCTCTACACATCCTTCAGCCCGCGCGGTAAAACATCTAACTACTATCTGTTTGAAGACGCAAAGGGCCGCGAAAACTTTTACGACGCCAAAGGCAAAACTGCTAAGCGTAAACTGCGCGCGACGCCTATTAATGGCGCACGCCTAACGTCAAGTTTTGGTCGCCGTAAACATCCGATTTCAGGCTACCGAAAAATGCATAAAGGCGTCGATTTTGGCGCGCGGTCTGGCACGCCAATTATGGCTGCTGGCACAGGGACAGTCGTTCGGGCCAATAGATATGGCGGTTATGGAAATTACGTCCGCATTAAGCACTCTGATGGTTACTCCACAGCCTATGCCCATATGAAAAATTTCGCGCGCGGCATTAAAAAGGGCAAGCGTGTCACCCAAGATCAAATTATTGGTTATGTCGGCTCAACAGGCGCGTCAACGGGCCCGCATTTGCATTATGAAGTGCTTAAAAACGGCAAACACATTAATCCGCGTCAGCTCAACCAACTTTCGGGCAAGCCGTTGGCTAAAAAGAGCATGCCAAAATTTGAGCAGCGCCGCCGCGAAATTGACGCCCTGCGTCAGGAGCTTTTACAAAAAAAGTCAGTAGTTGCCGACGTCTACACACTTCAGCCCGGTGAGGCTGTACTCGCTTATACCGCCCTGCCTTAAATAACCTTGTTTTACTAACTGCGGCGCTTAGGCGGAGCTTCTCCGCCGCGGTTTTGCGGACGGCCTTTAGAGCCATGCCGCGCGGAAGGATCTTTACGCCCACCAGAATTAGTTTTCTGACCCGCTTTTTTCGGCTTACGTTTAAATGATTTACCTTTAGCCGCGCTCCCGTCAGCACGTTTTTCGCCGCGCGCCTTTGGTTTAGCCGCTTCTCTTCGCTTTTTACGCTGCGACCTAGAGCCATCAGGGTTTGTTGATTTCCGCTTCCATTCAGGCACATCTTTATTTCCCTCGCGAGTCCCATCACGGGAGGGAGCTGCGCGGCGGCCCGCGTCTTGGGGGCGCGAATTGCGTTTTGCCGCGTCTTCAGACGACCGGGCGCTTTCAATATCCGCCTGAGCTGCATTGGCTTTTTTCTTAAAGCCCCTACGGCGCTTCTTGTCGCGTCCGGCATGGCCATCTGATTTCGCGCGGCGCGGGTCATTGCGGGGCGTATGGGTATGGCCTTCGGTTTTAACAGGCTTCATCCGTGCAACGGCAGCGACCTTTTTATTAAAGTCTTCTGGCAACGGCATAACAGGAAGCGTCAGCTTTATGAGTTTTTGAATATCTTTAAGATAAGCATTTTCATCCGGCGAACAAAATGACACAGCAAGTCCAGAACGCCCCGCCCGCGCTGTACGGCCAATACGGTGAACATATTGGTCAGCCACATTCGGGAGGTCGTAATTAATGACATGGGTGATGCCGTCGATATCAATCCCACGCGCGGCAATATCAGTTGCTACCAAAATGCTCGATTGCCCACCTTTAAAGGCGGCTAAAATACGCTGCCGCTGACCTTGGCTTTTATTTCCATGCAGAGCACCCGCAGGAAAACCTGCTGCCGCGAGTTTCTTGACCATTCTATCTGCGCCGTGTTTCGTGCGAGAAAAGACAAGTACACGATTATAATCAAAAACCTGTAAGAGCGTGACAAGTAGGGCCTGTTTTTCAGACTTGCCGCAGCGATAAATCTGTTGCTCAACGCGCTCGGCCGTTGTGGCCGCCGGTGCAATAGAGACAGTTTTTGGCGCCGTCAAAAATTGATCGGCGAGCTGTTTAATTTTTTTAGGCATGGTGGCCGAGAAAAACAAAGTCTGGCGCTCCTTGGGCAGCATGGGTATGATTTTCTTGAGCGCGTGAATAAAGCCCATATCCATCATCTGGTCAGCTTCATCGAGAATAAGCACTTCAATATCGGATAAGCGCAGTGCCTTCTGATCTATTAAATCCATGAGGCGACCGGGCGTCGCTACGAGAACATCGTTACCGCCGACAACAGATTTAATTTGCCCGCGCACGGACGCGCCGCCAAAAATACAGGCGACCGAAAGGTCCATGTATTTACCGTATGTTCGAAAGCTGGCCGCAATTTGCTGAGCAAGCTCGCGCGTGGGCGCAAGTACGAGCACGCGTCCGCCGCGTTTAGGCGCGTCTTTTTCTTCGCGAATAAGGTAGTCGATTGTCGGCAGCGCAAAGGCTGCCGTTTTGCCTGTACCCGTCTGAGCAATACCTAAGAGGTCATGACCTTGTTTAACAAGGGGAATAGCCTGAGTTTGGATTGGGGTTGGCGCCTCGTAACCCTGATCAGACAGGGCGCGCATTAACGGCGCTGCGAGCGAAAGCTCTGAAAATTTGGTCAATGTAAATCTTTCTTTTTAAACATCTGAATGCTTAAAATTCGGGGGCGGCACATATGCACGGCTCCTTATTGAGACGCTGTCTTGTGCGAGCCGATTGGCTAATGACGTTACCTTGCTTGTTAAGCGCAAAGGTCTGGCCCCCGTCACTGCGCGGCTTAGTCTCATTACAGCAATGGGTCAAGACAACAATGGTCAAGACGAAACTGCGAGCAACAGTTGCGAGCGAGCGACTTAAAGGTTACAATAAATAATCAAGACGGAGACTCAAATGTCCAAACTCATTAATTTCTTTTTTTCATTTGATAAGCTGATGAAAGAAGGTCTTGTCCGAGCCTTCTTCTGGCTTGGTCTTTTAATGATTGGACTTACCTATGGCGCTGAGGTGCTCGACGCCATCAGGCTCGAATGGTTTGCAGCGTTACTGGAATTCGTTCGGTTCTTTACCGAAGTTTTGTTTGCAATTGTTACCCTTCGTCTTCTCGCCGAGCTTGCGATTGCACTGTTTCGTATGAATGACAACCTTTCGCCAGATGGCGGCAAATCTGAAACGGCTGATATCGATCCTTTAATGGAAGCGCGCAACGCGGCAGAGCTTGCCGCTAAACGCGCGCAAGAAGCGACTAAATCCGCCGTGGACCGAACAAGCGCGGCGACAAAGTCTGCCACGGAACGCAGCAAAAGCGCCGCAAATGATTTGTCTGCCAAAGTCAGGCCCCAAGTTGCGCCTGTTAAAAAAGCATCTAAGGTTGCTCCGACTAAAACAAAATCTGCAAGTGCTGGCAAAGCCAAAACAGTCGATGTCAAACCGACATCCGTGAAAAAGGCGGCACCTAAAAAGACGGCCGCTAAAACGTCTACGGCTAAGAAAAGGTCAACCCGAAAAGCATCCACCAAAGCGAAAAGAAAAACATCAACTATTAAGCGCCAAGCTGGGCTGAAACTGGACGGAACGCCGCGTAAAAAACCTGGGCCAAAACCAAAATCCTAAAAATTCAAGCCTGCAAAATAAAAAACCGCCCGTTTCAGTGAAACGAGGCGGTTTTTTTATTTTGGGATTAGCTTTTTTGGTCTAGCTGACATCTTTAAAGGCTGCTTCGAGACGCGAAATCTGGTCGGCCACAGTATGACCTTGTTGGCTTGCGATACTCACATAAAGAGAGCGGTCAAGACGGGCTATGCGTTCATAAACGGCTTCTGATCGCGCAATAAGGTCAAGCAAAATTGCCGGCAAGGCCTTAGCATTCACAGCAAGTTCTTTAAATGACAGCTCACCGTCGACTTTTGCTTTTTCAGCGACAAGGCGGTATTTCTTTTCCCTCGCATCAGTCAAGCTCATCTCGCCTTCTTTAACAGCGCGTTGCACGAGCAACCAACTCGCCACCTGCATGAGACGCGTCGTCAGACGCATACTTTGCGACGCATAAACAATGGCATCATTCCGAGCAAGACGTTTGGCATCTTGGCGTCCTGGACCGTCCAAATAAGCCGCCGCTTCTTCGACCATATCCATACCCTCACGGAAAGTTTTCGCGAACAACTCTGAACGGGTAAATTCAACAAGTCGTTCTTCTGATTGATGGGTAAGCGTGTCCATTTGAGTGGCCTTATTATTATTCATGAGCATGGTAATCTCCATCGGTTTCGGGTCAAGTATGAACCCGAGCCCCTGCACGGTCATAGCGATTGCCTAGAGATGTGCAAAGCTTGCGCCAAAAGTGTTAACACGCTTCATTTTATGGTTTTTGCGCAAATAAATTGTCTGCGGCACTGCGCTCAGCCTGTTTTTTGGCCAATTCAGTCTTAATACGCGAAATCTCATTCTCGAGCACAACTATACGGTGGCCTAACTCTGTGATTGAGACACCGTAAAGGTCTTCACCAATATCAAAATCTGTTAGCTTTTGAACCATTCTGCGCGCTTCTTACTTAAAAGGATTAATTACAACTCTAGCTGTGTAAAACACAGATGTCCGGTTGCATAGTAAATTCACTTGCTAAATCGTCTCATTCAGCCTAATAAATCTTAATCTCAAGGTTTTTCGAAGCCGAAAGAAACCAACCCCGCCGAGCGGGGTTTTTTTAATGCCTATTTTTTGGTGCGCTCAGGAGCGCGCCGCCAACTCCACTGGGGGCCAATATGACACAAATTCTTATGCCAAAAGCAACAGCCGTTTGGTTGATTGACAACACCGCTCTGACCTTCCAACAGATATCTGATTTTTGCAGTCTGCACATATTAGAAGTCGAAGGAATTGCCGACGGCGATGTCGCGAGTGGTATTCGCGGCGCAGACCCGATTGCGAATGGACAGCTGGCGCGGGAGCAAATTGAAAAAGGCGAGAAAGACCCAAGCTATACTCTTAAAGCCGAAATCTTTGATGAAAACCCCATAAAGACATCTAAGCCCAAACGCCGGGGTCCGCGTTACACGCCGCTCTCTCGCCGCCAAGATCGTCCTGATGCCATTGCATGGCTCGTACGAAACCACCCTGAGATTAGCGATCCTCAAGTCTCTAAACTCATCGGTACAACCAAGCCGACAATTAAAGCCATACGTGACCGCACTCATTGGAAAATCAGTACCATTACGCCAACTGACCCTGTTTCGCTCGGTCTTTGCAGCCAAATTGATTTGGACGAAGCTGTAGCGATTGCAGCTGAGAAAGCGGCCAAAGCTGAAGCTAAGCTCGCTAAGGAAGAAGGTCGTTCGCTTGAACCTATTGAATCGCCCAAAGTCGCAGAACCTGCGCCTGAAGCTCCGAAAGCAGAGCACACACTTGAAAGTCTGTTTAAGCCAAGCACGCAGGAGTAGGTTCTTCACTCTGCTTGGTTTTTAAAATTACGTCTTAGTCAAAAGCCCTCGCTGCAGGCAGCGAGGGCTTTCTTTTTTCACCCGCCAAAGGGGGGTGGGAGGCGGGAGAAATAATTTATTTAAACGCGCTGTAGATCAAAGCGATCATTATCCATGACCTTTGTCCAAGCTTTGACGAAGTCTTTTACGAATGCTTTTTCGCGGTCGTCTTGAGCATAGCTTTCAGACAAAGCGCGAAGCTGCGAATTGGATCCAAAAACAAGATCAACACGTGTACCTGTCCATCTGACTTTACCTGTCTTACGGTCACGGCCTTCATAAACGCCCTCATCATCCTTAGACTTATTCCACTCTGTTTTCATGTCTAATAGATTGACGAAGAAATCATTGGTGAGCTTGCCTTTTTGCTTAGTAAATACACCGTGCTTGGATTTAGCATGATTGGCACCAAGAACGCGAAGCCCACCAACAAGCACTGTCATTTCCGGTGCTGACAATCCAAGAAGATGCGAGCGGTCAACAAGCAGAGATTCAGCAGGAACGGTAAAGACCGCTTTCGCATAGTTGCGGAACCCGTCCGCTTCAGGCTCAAGAACATCATATGCGTCTGCATCTGTATTTTCTTGACTAGCATCCATACGTCCAGCCGTGAACGGCACAGACACTTTATGGCCTGCATCGGCGGCGGCTTTCTCAACCGCAGCTGAGCCCGCTAGGACGATAAGGTCAGCCATAGATACGCGTTTATTACCTTTGGCGTTTTGATTAAAACTCTCTTGAATACCTTCAAGCACTTTGAGGACCTTCTTGAGTTGACGCGGATTGTTAACCGTCCAGTTTTTGGCAGGGTTTAAGCGAACGCGCGCGCCGTTAGCACCGCCGCGCTTATCAGAGCCGCGGAAAGACGCGGCCGAAGCCCAAGCCACAGAAACAAGCTCGCCGACTTTCAGGCCTGAATCAAGAATGTCCTCTTTAAGCGCTTTGACATCAGCCTTTGAAACAAGCCTATGATCAACAGCTGGAATTGGATCTTGCCAGATCAATTCTTCTTTTGGCACTTCTGGGCCATAATAACGGCTAACAGGCCCCATATCGCGGTGAGTCAACTTGAACCACGCCCGAGCAAACGCCTCGGCGAATTGGTCAGGGTTTTTGTGAAAGCGCTTTGAAATTTTAAGGTATGCAGGATCCGTACGCATCGCCATATCCGCAGTCGTCATCATCGGCGGGTTTGTTTTGCCTTTGATGTGCGCGTCGGGCACGAGATGGTCGGCGACGCCGTCCTTTGGATGCCATTGCCACGCGCCGGCGGGGCTTTTCTTAAGTTCCCAATCATAACCAAGAAGCATATCAAAGTAAGAATTATCCCAAGTCGTTGGTGTCGGCGTCCAAGCGCCCTCAATACCAGACCCGATGGCGTCAGTGCCAACACCACTTTTATGCGTGCTTAGCCAGCCCAAACCTTGCGCCTCAATATCTGCGCCCTCTGGCTCCACACCAACATGGGCACCATCTCCTGCGCCGTGGGCTTTACCAAAGCTGTGACCACCCGCCGTAAGCGCAACAGTCTCCTCATCATTCATAGCCATACGGGCAAATGTTTCGCGAATGTCGCGTCCAGATGCCATTGGGTCAGGTTTGCCGTTCGGGCCTTCTGGATTCACGTAAATGAGTCCCATCTGCACAGCGGCAAGTGGATTTTCGAGTTCACGGTCACCTGAATAACGGTTATCCCCTAGCCATTCTACTTCTGAGCCCCAATAAACATCTGTTTCGGGTTCCCAAATGTCCTCTCTGCCAGCCGCGAAACCGAAGGTCTTAAAGCCCATGCTTTCAAGCGAAACATTTCCTGCGAGAATTAACAGGTCGGCCCATGAAATACCATTGCCATATTTCTGTTTAATCGGCCATAAAAGGCGGCGCGCCTTATCAAGGTTTACATTATCAGGCCAGCTGTTAAGCGGCGCGAAACGCTGCGCCCCAGAAGATGAGCCGCCGCGGCCATCAGATGTGCGGTAAGTTCCCGCCGCGTGCCATGCCATGCGTATAAAGAACGGACCATAGTGACCCCAATCTGCAGGCCACCAGTCTTGGCTATCTGTCATCAAATCATTTAGATCTTTCTTCAAAGCACGGTAGTTTAGCTTTTTGAAAGCTTTCGGATAATTGAAATCGTCTGCCATTGGAGAGGACAAAGCCGTGCCCTGATGCAAAATCGATAAGTTGAGCTGCTCTGGCCACCATTCTTTATTGCTACGTACACTTTGCGTTGCGCCGTGCATGACGGGACATTTGCCCATGGCTGCGGCTGCTTTTGACATATCATTCATCTATCTCTCCTGATGGTACGGCGTCCACGACTTGGGACACTTAAACTAAATTAGAATAATTCTAAATTAACCATAACTTTACGATTGCATCAAGCCTATTTAGAATAATTCTAATAAAATATATGTGATGTAATACTTGAGCCCCCAAAAAGCCTCAACAGCAGAAAATTCACGCACAAAGTAATATTGAATTTCTTCGGCTAGGAATACTTTTCGACTAGCACACTACCTAAAACGAATAAGCGCGCGATACCAAAGCATCGCACGCCTATGGTTGCGCCCCGCAACCTACTCTAGCAGCCAAGCCCAAAGGCCTGTTGCCCCACATAGAGACAATTGGACAATCCCCAACGCACTCATATTAGAAGACAATCCCCATACCGTCTTGTCACCCGCAACAACACGAAGTTGTCTTTTTTGACAAATCGACTTGGCATTATTGACTCATTGAACTTGTCATTTATGACGAAGATACAGTTTGATATCTACAAACATGGATAATTGAGGTCTTTGTGTCGCAGTTTTTACGTAATTCAATGTCCTGTAGATATTTTTCTACGCAGCTCAAGGCCTTGAATAAACGTGGTTACCCTGCCGAGGCCGCCCTTAAAATTTTAGGGCTTAACCAAACACAGTTTGAACATGCCCAAAGGCGGGTGCCGGTTAAAGACGTTGAAGCCGTCTATGAAGATGCGGCGGAAGTTTTAGATGATCCATTTATTGCCCTGCGTGTCGGCCGTGATTTTCGCGTGCCCAATTACGCGCAAACAGGGTCAATTTATGGATATTGCAAAGACTTATCCAACATTATGGATATGAATAGCAAATATCAAAAACTATCCATCGACGCCGCTCAAATCAGTCATGACATAGAAAAAGGGCGCCATTTCTTAACCCTTACCCCCTATGACGCCGTGCCTGCAGCGCCTCATACGCTGATGATGATCATGGGCGCCTATGCGTCTACTTTTCAATGGCTGACTTGGGTCACGAATAAAGGGATTAAAGCCGCTTATTTTACGGGGCCGACTCCAAAAAACACTGATATCTTCATAGATATATTTCGCTGCCCACTTCACTTTGGTCAAAAAAAAATGCGGATCGAGTTCTTTGAAGATACAATTCACATTCCGCTGCCAACGTCTAACCCCGAAAAGTTAGCCGCTATCATTGCTAAACTTGATGCCGTGATTGAAACGCAAAATACATCTGAGAGTTTTTCTTATGCCGTGCAAAGTGCCACGCGGGCCGCGCTCAACCTTGGTTCGGTCAATCTCGCGATTGTTGCAAAGCGCTTGGACATCAGCGAACGCCAACTCCGACAAAAACTAAAGTCAATAGGTCAAACGTTCCGAGATATATTGGAAACGGAACGCAAAGAAGCTTTTGAACGCCTTTATAAAGAAGGCGAAAACTTTGCCGTAATTGCGCAAAGCCTTGGCTATAATGACCAGTCCGCCTTTAACCGCGCCTTTAAGCGTTGGCACGGCATGTCGCCCAGCGACTACGCGCGTAAATTGCCAAAAGACGTCACAAACACTTAGACAACGGGCTTAAGCGCCTTCTATTTTTGTAATTTAGGCATTTGGAATTTAGGCATTAACTCGTGCATTTTTGCTACGACTCCCCTATATTTTAAGTAGTTAAGTAGCCGATTCGTCACCTCTGGAGCCCACATGGCCGAGCCCGTCCCTGATATGCCAACACAGCCTGCTGAATACGGTGCAGATAGCATCAAAGTCCTCAAAGGGCTGGACGCGGTACGTAAGCGTCCGGGCATGTATATTGGCGATACAGATGACGGCTCAGGCCTACATCATATGGTTTATGAGGTTGTCGACAATTCAATTGATGAAAGTCTCGCAGGCCACGCCGATCATGTACGCGTCACCCTGCATTCCGATGGCTCATGCTCTGTGTCTGATAATGGGCGCGGCATCCCCGTTGCCATGCACACAGAAGAAGGCATTTCAGCCGCCGAAGTCATCATGACCCAACTTCATGCGGGCGGAAAGTTTGATCAAAACAGCTATAAAGTCTCAGGCGGTCTTCACGGCGTGGGGGTGTCCGTTGTAAACGCACTGTCCGTGCGGCTTGACCTTACTGTTTGGCGCGACGCGAAAGAGCATTTTGTACAGTTCAGCCACGGCGAAACCGTTGCTCCACTGAAAGTTGTCGGCGACGCGCCTATGCAAGAACGCGACGGCAAGACAATTCCGATGAACGGCACAAAGGTGACGTTCTTACCGTCGGAAGAAACTTTTACCATGGTGGAGTTTGACCGCGATACATTAGAGCGCCGGTTACGCGAGCTTGCATTCCTGAACTCGGGCGTGCGCATCATACTTACCGACGAGCGCCCAGAAGAATCCATCGTGACCGAGCTTTACTATGAAGGCGGCATTCAAGCCTTCGTCAAACATTTAGATGCCAATAAGTCAGGGCTCATCGACGCGCCGATTTCCGTGTCCCGCGAGCTAGACGGTATAACTGTGGATTGCGCCATGTGGTGGAACGATAGCTATCATGAGAATGTACGTTGTTTTACTAATAACATTCCGCAGCGTGACGGCGGCACACACCTTGCGGGCTTTCGCGGCGCCCTAACACGCACGATCAATAAATATGCGGCAAGCTCTGGCGCGGCCAAAAAAGAAAAAGTCAGCATTTCCGGCGATGATGCGCGCGAGGGCCTCACTTGCGTTCTATCTGTCAAAGTCCCTGATCCGAAATTTTCCTCCCAAACCAAAGATAAACTCGTCTCATCAGAGGTCCGCCCCGTTGTAGAATCTGCTCTAAATGAGGCCCTTGGCGAATGGTTTGAAGAAAACCCTTCTGACGCCAAAGCAATTGTCCAAAAAATAATCGAAGCCGCCGCAGCCCGCGAAGCCGCGCGCAAAGCCCGCGACCTGACGCGCCGAAAATCTGCGCTCGACATTGCCTCTCTTCCCGGCAAGCTCGCCGATTGCCAAGAGCGCGACCCCTCTCTGTCGGAAATATTCATCGTGGAGGGAGACTCTGCGGGCGGTTCGGCCAAGCAGGCCCGCGACCGCCAAAACCAAGCCATATTGCCGCTCAAAGGTAAAATTCTCAACGTAGAGCGTGCGCGTTTTGACCGTATGCTCTCAAGCCAGGAAATCGGCACGATGATTACAGCGCTCGGCACAGGTATTGGCCGCGAAGATTTTGATATTGAAAAATTGCGCTATCATAAGGTCGTTATCATGACCGATGCCGATGTTGATGGCGCACATATTCGGACATTGCTGTTAACGTTTTTCTATCGCCAAATGCCAAGCCTCATTGAGCGCGGCTATCTCTATATCGCGCAGCCACCCCTCTATAAGGTCGAACGCGGCAAGAGCACACGCTACATCAAAGACCAAGAAGAACTGGATGATTACCTCATCGAAGCAGGTAGCGGCGATAGCTCTGTAACCCTGGCAAGCGGGGCCACGATTTTGGGCGAGGATCTAAAACGCATCGCCAAAGAAGCCTTGCACGCCCAATCCATTATGAAACGGATGAAATCCAAAGCGGGAGATCTGGTTATTTCTCAAATCGCCATTGCCGGCGCGCTTGGCCCTGAAGCAGGACAAGAACAGATTGATGCCGCCGCTAAGCGCCTAGACGTGATTGCTGATGAAGGTGAAGACGGCTGGAGCGGGAACATTGATGATGACGGCGCCTTTGTACTTCAGCGCGATGTGCGCGGCGTCACGGAACGTGTTGTACTGCGTCAAGCCTTCCGCGATTCTGCTGATGCGCGCCGCCTTCATAAGATGGCGCCATCTTTATCTGAGACTTATGGCGGCATAGCTATATTTCGCCGCGGGGATGCAGAGCCAGTCGAGCTTTACGGACCCGCCCAACTGCTTGAAATAATCTTTGAAGGCGGACGCAAAGGTTTTAAAATCCAGCGCTATAAAGGCCTTGGCGAAATGAACCCTGACCAGCTCTGGGAAACTACGCTGGATTCAAACGCGCGCACGCTTTTGCAGGTCAAAGTCGAAGCCGAAGATGCCTCTGATGAGCTGTTTACTAAGCTCATGGGTGATGTAGTTGAACCGCGCCGCGAATTCATCGTCAACAATGCGCTTGACGCAGATGTGGATAGTTAAAACAATCAATAAAACAGACGCTGTGTCTCGCGCGTAGTATTAAGTATGAACCAACCATCTACCCGCATAAGCCGCGCAAAACGAAATACGATTATCTTTTTGATAATTTCATTTGCCATTGCTATTCCTGCCGCGGTTTATTTCATCTTCTTTGGCTTTGAAGACGGCAACAATGTCTCGCGCCACGGCCACATCGCGCTCGCGATTGGCGTGACTTTCGCCTTCCTCAGCTCTTTCCTGTTTATGGGCATTATCTTTTTCTCATCTCGCAGCGGAGCCGATGAACAGCCCAACTACGTAGAGATAGCCGCGAAAGAGCGCGAGAAGACTAGATAACTTAATTCGCCCTTACCCGCATAGCCGCCAAAACGTCATCGTACGGCGCGGATATGATTGGCGAGGCAATTACTTTGATGGCCCCGTTTTCGCCGCCGAAGTATTAGCCGCTCTGGAATAGTAGTTAGATCTATCTAATCAACGTCTGACATATCGATTGATGAGAACTATTTATCAGGGCATGTTCGCCCGAACCTTAGAGGCAAAATAT
>CAZFWZ010000010.1:14012-38001 GCA_964522765.1 uncultured Caulobacterales bacterium
ATTGATGAGAACTATTTATCAGGGCATGTTCGCCCGAACCTTAGAGGCAAAATATAAGCCCTTAAAACTTATTCCAGAGCGTCATCAGAACGCCCTGCTCTCTTACAATATTACGGCCTGCGACGGTCTGAAATACGCCTAATTGCAGCGAGGTTCTGCGTGCAGGGTCTATATTAGCTTCTTCTGGCGCGTCGTCGCCTGCCGGCTTTTTCTTAAGGCGTAATTTGGGTAAATCAACAACCAGACTGGCTTGAAGCTTTAGACTCTCATTAGCGAGCACAGCATCGCTCTCAAATAGAGCATCATTTGTGTGACGGTAAAACCCTTGGCTTATGAACTGCACATGTTCAAAAAGTTTAACGCCAAGCGTCAAATCCGCTGTAATTTGACGAGGCGCGCCGTCGCTCCGAAGATCATAAGCGGCTTCCGCATTTACAAACCCGGGCCTATCGCCAAGCATTAAGGGCCGCCCCGCAAGCAAGCGTAGTTCACCGCCAAATCCGCCCAGCCCAAGATCGCCATCTGGCACGGCTTCGCCGCCGGCCGGAATGACGAGGCTGGGCTGAACAGCCAATTTCCAGCGCGAGTTTGTCTTTATACCATAGCGAAGACCAAGTTTACTTGTCGCGAAACCTCTAAAGAACTGGGGGCCTTCACTTGATGTAAAGCTCACATCTTGCAGCGTCGTATTTCCAACTAAGGTTAGGATGTCCGTGAGCCCGTATTCGATATATAATGTGCTATCGAGTTTTTCAAATTCAACGGGGGTTCGCAATTTGCTTTCGCTATCAAAAGCGCGGTCAGCCTGATTATAGCTCGTGCCTGTAATAATAAGGCCTTTACCCTTATCTTGTGTCCACGCGCCCGCAAATGCGTTTGGCACGACTAGACCAAAAACAAAAAGGCACGAAATATATTTTGTAATATTCATAGCTATGCCCCAACCTTAAGGCGAATAATAAAGCGCTAACACTTACACAGTCAAACCGTAAAGCGCTTGAGAGCGGCGGCGCTTTGTGGTCAAAGACTATCATGAGTAATTCTTATGAAAAACTTGCGTTTCAATGCAGCGATAGACGCATTGCGAAAGCAGCGAAAACGGCGCTCATTAAGCGCTACGGAAATGTCGCGCCCGAAGAGGCAGATGCTATAATAGCGCTTGGTGGCGACGGGTTTATGCTCGAGACATTGACCCGTAATATGATGCTTATTCGTCAAGGTCTCCCTGTTTACGGCATGAACCGCGGGACGATCGGTTTTTTGATGAACGAATTTAATAAGGACGATTTACCCGAGAAATTAGCAGCCTCAGAGCAAGCCAATATCCATCCACTTAAAATGACGGCAACAGGTGCACATGGCACAGTAAACGAACTTGCATTCAACGAAGTTTCGCTGTTTCGCCAAACTCGCCAAGCGGCACATATTCGTATTACCATTGATGGCCGTGAGCGTATGCCAAAATTAATTGCAGATGGAGTTTTGGTCGCCACACCTGCCGGCTCAACTGCCTATAATTTGTCAGCCCACGGCCCAGTTCTGCCGCTAACGTCTGATATTCTAGCGCTTACGCCCATTAGCGCCTTTCGCCCGCGGCGCTGGCGCGGGGCCTTGCTTAAATCGGATGCTAAGGTAATTTTTGATGTCATTAATCCTGAGAAAAGACCTGTTTCGGCCACAGCCGATAATATTGAGTATAGAGATATTACCCAGGTTTCAGTCGAACAAGATATTGGGACATCTCTGACGCTCTTGTTTGATCCCGATCATGGGCTGGACGAAAAAATACTTCGTGAGCAATTTGCGACCTAGACATATGACAGGCCAATTTTATCCCAAAATAAAATGAGCTTGTGCAAAAAAAATCGACCTAAAACACAAAAAACAGCTCTAAATCACAAAATTACAGGCCAAAATTACAAAAATTTCAGCCTATTTTCTTTAAAAAAACTAATTTAAAAGTTAAGCCATCTCAAACAATGGTGTTTCAACATCTATTCCGTCAAGTTTCTCAAGAAAATAAAGCTGATCTGTCTCGTCCAAAGACAGCGGCAAAGTCAAAATTCTTAGAATCATGGTCTCGCGAAAATAAGCTCGGTCGTAGGCTTTTCTAGATAATTCAAGGTCGCGGTAAATTGCGCAAGCCGCGCGTAGAATTCGTGCAGCCGTGTCTGGTATAGACGCATGTTTACATAGCGCTTGCAAGCTAAACGGTCCCCCGTCATGCACCATAAGCGCCGCTTTGGAATGACTAATATTCGCCTTAACCGCCAAAGCGTGTTCGACAAAACGCATCTCTCCGCAGCCCGCCGCACGGATAATAAGGCTTTGTGTTAGCCGCGCTTCTTCTTCGAGCCGCCGCGCCAAAAGTTCAATATCTCGTGTTTTCGTGCTTTGGTCGATAATGTCAATAGTGGCGCGTTCGCGCGCGCGGCTAGCCAGTTCAATCGCAAGCTCAACAGGCACGGCATGGCGTTTGGTAAGTTCCAAAGCAGCTTCTTCACTCACACGCGCAATGAGTTTTTCGACAATACCAATCGGGAGGTCGCGGCGACGAATAAAGGCTTCAGAAATTAAATCATTATCACGATAGGATTCGAGCATATGGGTTGCTATTTCGGGCGAAATTTCTGCCCCGTCATTGGCCGCTAGTTCAGCCACGGCTTTACTATCGCCGTAACGGACAATATTTTCGACGACTGACCCGCTAACCTTCGGGCGTTTCGCGACAGCAATTATCTTAGCCGCTGCGCGGCTTTTCAAGATTTCAACCAAGTCTAAATCATTAAAGACCGGCGAGAAGTTTAGGACGGGCACAGCAATAGAATCGATATCAGCCGCGAGCTTTAAAGCAACGTCACGCGGAAGTTCTGGTGAATTTTTTAGCGTAATTGCTAGTGCGCGGCGAACAAGAGAAGCCGCGTCTTCGGCTATAAAACCTAATATTTCATTGGCGATTTTGCGCTCGCCGTCCGACAACGGGTGATCTCGCACACGGCGGCAAATCTTTTGCGCCACAACAACACGTCTCTCGGCGTCAGGATGACTGACTAGCACACGGATATCCTCATCCGTGATAGGCTTTGTCGCATCAATTTTTGATATGGTCGTCATGACGCGAATATGCGCCTGATTTGGTAAACAGCGCGTTTATATTTTTACGCAATGTTAAGGATGTAATTGGCTTAAAAAAGAGAAATGGTACCGCCTCTTGGTCTTGAACCAAGGACCTCCGGTTCCACAAACCGGCGCTCTAACCAGCTGAGCTAAGGCGGCACATTGGTCACCTCCCGTGGAGGAGGTAACCGCGCGAAGAGTTATATGAAACGCCGCGCGGCTTCAAGCCTAATTTGTGGAAAATTAAGAGGCTTTTGGCATCTTAATGGATTCCCAACCTTGGCTGCCAAGACGCTCTTGATAGGCAATGTAATCACGCAGTTTCTGGGCGCGGTTATCGGGATCGGGGTGTGTCGACATAAATTCTGGCTGACGGCTTGGGCTGGCCTCCGCCATCTTTTCCCAAAGACGCACAGACTGATTAGCGTCATAACCTGCCTTGTGCATATATTTTGCACCAAGCAGGTCTGATTGCAGCTCATGTTTGCGCGAATAAGGCAAAATCACGCCATATTGAAAACCAAGTCCCATGGCTTGCGTGAGAAGCTGCGCATTTCGCTGCGCGCTTTGCACGCAGCGGTTATAAGCCGATACAGATTGATTATAGGCTTCTTGTTGACGTGCGGCCTGTGCCGCGAGAGCGGCTTGTTTATATTTATCACATTGTTTGGTCAAAGCGACGCCGCCAATAATACTGCCCGCACCTACCGCAAGCTGTCCTGCCATTTGCTGTGATACGCGTTCACGTGCATGACGGCCCGCAACATGGCCAACTTCGTGACCCATAATCGCAGCAATCTGGTCATCATTATCCGCAAAGTCCATCATGCCTGTGAAAAAACCAACTCGATTGCCCGGAAGAACGAAAGCATTTCTTTGGTTATCATCAAATACAGCATAATCCCATTGCTGATCTGCTCGGTTCGCGCCGCGCTTCACCCGTGAGCCGATATTTGAAAGGCGGCTTGTATAGCGCGGATCATTTGAAGTGGGAAGTTTCTGCTTCATTTCAGCCCAAGACGTCGCCGCCATACTATTAAGCTGCCCTTCACTTGCCAGACCGATAAACTGCTTAGCGCCTGTCTCAGGATTAGTCGCACAGCTCGCCAAAGCTCCGCCTGTGACAGTCAGCATTCCGCCAGCCGCTAAGACTTGAATCGCATTTCTGCGGTCGTGAATAGCCTTCGTCTCAGCGTCCAATTTACATTCAAGATGCGCGTGATGATTACACATATCGTACTCCAATTCTCCCCTTTGGGGCCATGTTCTGTTTTAACTATAGCGCAAATCTGGTGGTTTGGACAGGGAGTAGGCTGTATTTTATTGGGGCGCTATGGATGAGAAGGTCTTAAAGATCAAAGGAGCGCTGGAAGAAAATTGCGCAGCGCTCAAGCAAAGCCATGAAATAAGAAAAACTTTGTTGTTATTTATGCGTTATAGCCACTGTATGACAATTTATGACCCTATTATTGAAGCCCAAAGCTATGGTGATGACTACGTAATCGAGCAACGCTGGGACGCCTATACTGATGAGGAACACGCCGTTTGGCGAACGCTTTATGAGCGCCAAATAGAGGTGCTTAATGGGCGAGCCGCGCCGGAGTTTTATGATGGACTTAAGGCGCTAAATTTAAATGACGGCGGGATTCCAAATCTTGAAAAGCTGAACGTAGCTCTCAAGTCATTGACAGGATGGACAGTGGTGTGTGTGCCGCACCTTATTCCTGATGACGTCTTTTTTGATCATTTAGCTAATCAACGCTTCCCTGCAGGACGGTTCATTCGAAAAGCTAATCAAATGGATTACATTGAAGAGCCCGATGTGTTTCATGACGTCTTCGGCCATGTCCCGCTTTTGGCGCAGCCTGTCTTTGCTGATTACATGCAAGCTTACGGCAAAGGCGGACAGCGCGCGAAGTCGGAAGGCATGCTCAAAGAGTTGGCTCGGTTATATTGGTATACGGTGGAATTTGGACTTTTGAAAAGTAAAGACGGGTTTCGTATTTACGGCGCTGGGATCGCGTCATCACGAACAGAGTCGATCTTCTCGCTAGAGTCACCCTCACCTAATCGGCTTGGCTTTGATCTGGAGCGGGTCATGAAAACTGATTACCGCATTGACGATTTTCAACAGGTCTATTTTGTAGTCAATGATCTTTACGACCTACTTGCCGCGACGCAGCAAGACTTCGGCCCACTTTATGACCGTCTTCGCGCACAGGGAAATGTTCATGGGCTTACTGATGTTCTAAGCGAAGACGTGGTCTTTACAAACGGCACGCAGGCTTATGCGAAGCAGCGTGATGGGGCATAATTACACGCGCTGAAACGGATAAAAACCATCCCCTAAATTCATAATTTTGGACAGCTCATCAAGCGCCGCAAAGGATTCTTCCATTATGGCAGGGTTGGGCAAGTCTTCGGGTGCAAGCGTATCGCGGTAGTGTGTGTTCACCCATTGATTCAAACGTTTATGTAGCCCTGCTGTGAATTTCTGGCCCTTATTAACCTGCGCCCATTCAGCCTCCGTCAAAGTTACGCGCAAACGCAGGCACGCAGGCCCGCCGCCATTACGCATAGATTGGCGCACATCGACAAACTCTACGCGCCCAATCGGGCCATTGCCGCTGGTAAGTGTCTCGCAATATTTTCGCGTGGCGTTATTTTCCTGTGTCTCAAGCGGTGCCACAAGCGTCAGACGATCCTCACCCGGAAATTGAACCAGCATTGAATTAAAGAGATAGGCCTTAATGGCGTCCGCTATAGGGACCTCACGGCTCGGGACTTCAACAAAAATCGGCGTAAATAACCCGTCAGCCGCCTCGGTAATATCGGCTTTCATTTTGGCGGTTTCAGAAAATGCGAGCTCATGAAAGAACAATGTCTCTTTCGCGCCGACACAAACGACATCATTATGAAAAGCGCCTGCATCAATGGCGGCTTTACTTTGCTTAGCAAAGACGGCGTGCGGACGTTTCAGTCCGTGGCGGCGCGCAATGGCTTTAACGGATTTAAGCGTTTGGCGCGCGGGGAATTTGGTATCGCCGCCGTCAAAGCCCTCGCGCCCATAGACAAATAATTCTACGCCTTGCGCCCCGCGTGTGCCGCAAAGCCGTACATGGTTCGCCGCGCCTTCATCCGCGAACACTGATTGCATAGGCAAGGCGTCGTGCACTTTGGCAAATGGAAAAGCTGCTTTTAGCGCGCGCCCCGTTTGTTCATGCTCAATAGAGCGATGAAGCATGGTCGAGAGGTTCGCGGGCGTAAGGTTCAATGCGCCGTCTGTGTCGGGCGATGGGCTGACAGTCGCGGCATTCGCGGCCCACATAGAGCTTGCCGACAGAAGATTACGCGCCAGCCGCGCATCCTTATTCCAAACCGCCTCATATACGTCTCGATCTGAGCCCTTATATCCTACGGCTCGAAGCGCCGGCAAAAAAGGGCGTTGCTGCGGCGGAAGTATCCCTTGCCAAAGCCCTTTGTCATGCATAAGGCGCATTTTAGAAAGGCCTTGAAGGGCCGCCTCTTTTGGCCGCGAAACAAGGCCTGCATTTCCCGCAGAGGCAAGATTGCCCTCAGACAGCCCGCCGTAATTATGAGTCGGCCCAATCAAGCCATCAAAGTTAGCTTCTTGAACTATCACGATTTTAAGCCTTGCATTGGTAAGTCTTCAACTTCGCTTGCGACTTGGCTGGCCATGGGCCAAGCGCAAAAATCTGCAGCATAATAAGCACCCGGGCTATGGTTGCCCGAGGCACCAGGCCCGCCAAAGGGTAGAAAGCTCGCCGCGCCCGTTGTCGGACGATTGAAATTTACCACGCCCGCACGAATGCGTTTTCTGAAATCCTCCCAAAGCTTGACGTCATCCGAGATAAGCCCCGCCGCGAGGCCAAAGCGCGTATTATTAGCGGCGGATATTGCCGCGTCCCAATCAGCAGCCCGCGACACAGTGAGCACAGGGCCAAAAATTTCTTCATCCGCCACATCTAGGCCAGTTACGTCATAGAGCCCAGGCGAGACAAACGCCCCGCCGCGCTTTGTAACCTCTGCGGGCTTGAGCGTCTTTGCGCCTGCCTTCACAAGGCCGTCCGCGGCTTTGACAACATGGCCCGCAATATCTGGGCTGATGAGCGGGCCCATAGTTGCGGCCTCTTCATCCCATGCGCCAAGCGTAATACGCTCCATGAATGCTAGCGTCGCCTTTATGACCGCATCGCCCACTTCGCCAGTCGGTACGATAAGGCGGCGCGCACATGTGCAGCGCTGCCCGCTTGTAATAAAGGCCGATTGCGCAATCAGGCTAGCTGCGGCGGCCGCGTCTTTCGCGTCCCACACAACAAGCGGGTTATTTCCGCCCATCTCTAAGGCAAGCACAATTTCCGGACGCCCGCCAAAATGCTTATGAATGAACGCACCTGTCTTAGCCGAGCCTGTAAAGAGCAATCCGTCAAGCTTATCATTATTCAAAACAGCTGCGCCCGTTTCGCGCGCGCCTTGAACGAGATTTATCACCCCTTTTGGAAAGCCGGCCTGCGCGTAAAATTCAATGAGGAGCTGCCCTACGGCGGGGGTGTGCTCGCTGGGCTTAAAGACCACAGTATTGCCCGCGATAAGCGAGGGCAGTATTTGACCGTTGGGAAGGTGAGCCGGAAAATTATAAGGGCCCATCACCGCCATGACGCCGTGTGGGCGGTGTTGTAGGGCGGCATTGCCGAACGCCGTATCGCGCGTGTTTTCTCCCGTGCGGTCTCTATAGGCGGTTAGCGAAATATCGACCTTGGCCGAGAGCGCCCCCGCTTCGCCGCTAGCGTCCCAAAGCTGCTTACCCGTTTCGCGCGCAATGAGTTCAGCCATTTCGTCTTTACGCAAAATCGCAATGTCTTTGAAACGCGCAATAGGCGTCATGCGCTGCTCAAGGCTCAGGCTTGCCCAGTCTTCAAAAGCAGCTTCAGCGGCATCAAAAGCGAGCGACACATCGGCTTCATTAGAGCCTATTCCTTGCCATATGGCATAGTCCTTGGACGGGTCAAAACTCTCAAAATCTTCGCCATTAGCTGATATCCAATTTCCTGCTATATAATTGTTTTTACTCACGATTTATCCAAACTCGGGCGCTCTCGCCTGTTTTAAGTCCTAGCGCTTCAAGCGCGGCTAAATTGATATTCACTGTCTGCCCATAAAAGCTAATTTTGGTTCTGACGCAGACAAAGTTTTTGACGTCATCACGACTAACAAGAGCGTCGAGCTCTCCGTCTATCGCCATACCGTTTAAGGTCAAAAGACGGCTATCGCGGATCGTACGGATGTCATCGCGCGGCGCGCTAACCGAGGGGCCGCCATCAAAAATATCAACCAAACCGTCATAACGAAACCCTTCGGCCTCAAGAAACCGCCGAGCACCAATGCCTGCGGGATGAGTCTCGCCTATAACATCGCGGGCCGTCTCGGGAAGCAAGTCCTTATAAATTGGATACTTTGGCATAAGGTCGAGAATGAACTGATTATCTTGCTCGGCAGAAATATGATCCGCTTCACTGAAATCCATGTCAAAAAACTTACGGCCAATCGCATCCCAAAAAGGTGATATACCGTTCTCATCAACATGGCCGCGCAGCTCTGAAATAACACGCGGCGCAAAGCGTTCAGGGTCTGCGGCCATAAGCAAATATCTCGCTTGCGAAATTAAACGTCCAGCCCCCGTGCCGCGTTGATTTTCCATGACAAACAGGGAGCTAACCTCGCTCGCCCCCGTATAGTCATTTACTAAAACAAGCACGTCCATATTAAACTGCTTATCCGCGACTTTCGATTTTTGCGTAACATTCAAAATCCGAAAATTAAAGAACGGATCACGCATACCGACCTGGGCTTTTATCGCGGAGAGACCAATGACTTTACCGTCATCTTCCAAAATCAAAAGATAGAGATGGTCTGGCGATATCTCGCTGGGGCCGCCAAAACTTTTGACTGACTTTTTGAGGCGTAGCGTAAGGGCTTTTTTGCCTACCGCAAGGGAGGTAAACCCTGGACCTGCTAATTTTGCCAGACGAAGAATATCTTTCAAATCACCGGATTGAGCTGACCGAACAAGAAGCATTATTCATCTCCATTAGCAGCCAAAGCCTTACAGGCCGTGGCATCAAATTCCCCGGAGGCGAGTTTTAGCAAAATCACAGCCGCGAGCTGCGAACGTGTCACGAGGCTATCGAGTTTTATATATTCGCGGTCAGAGTGGATGTCTCCGCCAATGACGCCTAGTGTATCGACATTGGGGCATCCAGCCGCCCAGAGATTATTACCCTCGCAAACGCCGCCGCTAGGGGCCCATTTAATGGTTTGCCCCAGCAAAGCTCCCGCCTGCTTCACCCAATCAAAAACTTGCGCATTTGCAGGGGACATAGGTTTGGGCGGACGAGAAAACCCACCCGTCAGTTCAGCGGAGATTCCGTCTTTGGAATCAATTATGGCCGTCAGTCTTTCAATTTGTTCCAACACCCAAACATCATCGCCATCTTCTTTGACCCGAACATTGAAGCGTCCAACCGCCAGTTCGGGCACGATATTTGTCGCGCCGCCGCCGTCAATTTTACCAATGTTAAAGGTTACGCCGTCTCGCTGCCCGTTAAGCCCATCAAGCGCGACAACAAATTCAGCCATGGCCGCAATCGCATTCCGGCCAAGGTGATGTTCACGGCCCGCATGGGCAGCGCGGCCCTTAACAATCAGCGCCCAATTACCGCTGCCCTTACGCGCGCCTGCTAGTGAGCCATCAGGCAGTGACGGCTCAAATGTTAGGCCAACATGAGCTTTGCGGCCCAGCTCCATTAAGCGTTTTGAAGACCCTGGCGAGCCGATTTCTTCATCTGGACTCAGAAGGATAGTATAGCCAATTTGGCCCGCATGCTCGCTTTGCTCCAACGCCTGAAGCGCTGTCATCATCACGAGAATACCGCCCTTCATATCTGCTGTGCCAGGGCCATTGACTGTGTCGTCATCAAGATAGACAGGCGTTTGAAAGTGAAAGTCCGCAGGAAAAACAGTATCATAGTGTCCTGTCAACACGAGCTGAACAGGAGCATCAGGACGCTTGGAAATTTCCAAAGCCGGCGCATAGCTTACTATTTTCTTCTCGCCAGATGAGGTAACATACTCTCCACTCGCGAGGCCGCAGTCCACGACTTTAGCATCAAGTCGGGTGGCGTGATCGCGTAGAAGTTTGCGCATGGCCTCGAGGCCTTCTGGGTTATGGGAACCTGAATTTTGACTCGACCATTGCAAAAGCGTTTCAACGAGTTCAGCCTTTTGCGGCGGTATGGTCTCAAGAATAGACTTCTCAACGGACGTAAGGTTAAGCGTTTGAATTGAACGGTCTGACATGGACAGTTAGCTCCATATGAAGTTTACGGCCAAGACCCCGCTCTTACAGCGCGTCGATTGGAAGTTCGTCAAGCTAACCTGCAAAAACTTAGATAACTATATTAAAATTATGGATTTAAGGAAATAATTTTCCCTTAGTAGCTACGAGTTCAAACTTGTAAAAACGCTATGACATAAAAAAACGGGGCCCTGAAGGACCCCGTATAACTTGAACTTTATGAAAGCCTATTGGCAAGCATACATGTAGTTACCGCATGTTTTCATGAAGTGAACAACAGCTCCGTTAGCACCTTGGATACGGAACGCTTCTCGATCACGATCATTAGTGTCGAGGACAAAGTAATCATAGTGATGCGCTTCACCAATACCGAGCATACCACGTGTGCCAGCCGGCAATGTCTCTTCAGAGAACATAAACTCATTCGCGTCACGGAAGCCACCTTCGTAGCCGATAGATTTGAAGAGATAGTTCAAATAAGCACGGTCACCAGCATTAGCTGAGTAAGCGCTTTGAAGCTTAGCGTAGAATTGCGACGGCGTAAGTCCGTGCGAGTCACCAAATTCAGGCAATGTACCTAGGCGTGAAATAGACTTAGCTTGCTTGGAACCATCAACATTGAAGATTGCCACTGGCGACGGGCCACAGACGTTATAATTCGTAGCAACAACAGTTTGCTGCGGAACAGCTGGACACTGCGCACGATCATAAACAAGCGAACCATCCCAGCAAGAAAATGTTTCTGGTGCCGGCGGCTGCGCAGGACACTGTGAGGCGTCTGAAACAACAGATCCGTCCCAACACTGAGCTGTGCGAACGACTTCTGGCTGAGGCTGCGGTGCACAATCAGCCGCTGAAAGCGCCATACATCCGTCCCAGCAACGATATCCAGCTGGAGCGGTTGGAAGAGAAGGAGCCGCTAAAAGAGGAGCAGCTGCGACCGCAGCTTTTTTAGCGCCGAATTTATACCGGAAACCTGTCATAAGAGAGTGAGCGCCAACATCTTCGAGAGTTGCGCCACCACCAATTATTGATCCGAGCAAAGGTGCTACGCTACCATCAAAATTAAGATCGTTGCCGTCAAGGTAACGATAATGCGTATCCCATGTCAGATTGTCTGAAATCTGATAACCAAGGCCCGCAAGAAGCTGCCAGCCAAGGCCTGTATCACCATCTTTGAATGAACACGCAACCCCAGAACAAACCGGCGTAGAAACGTTAGTAACACCCGCGGTGCCAAGAGCTGTGCTTGGGAAGTCGTGAGCGGTAATCGTACTCTGACCACGAATAATACCAACACCGGCACCCACATAAGGCTCCCACTTGCCAAATGAATCGAAATCATAAATCGCGTTCAGCATAGCTGTGGTCGTTTCAAGCTTAGCTGAGCTGTTCGGAAACGAGTCAATAGCGCCTAAATTTGTGAAGAGCTGAGCAGCGTCTGCTTCAAGACGCCAATTATTGCCAAAATCATAACCAAGACCAACAGATCCTGTGGCATTGCCTTCAGATTCAACTTCACCGACCACATCGCCAGTAATATCAATATCTGTATGCGTACCGTAACCTGCGTTACCGCGTAGATACCAACCGGAATCGTCTTGTGCCGCAGCAAGTGATGGTACAGCCATCATAACGCTTACCGTAGCGGCTGATAAAAGGAATTTATTCATGGTATTCTCCCCAAGATAATGTCAACTCCCTGTGGAGTCGATAAATTCGTGTTTGTTACTACAACGATAGCACGTTACATATCAAGCGAAATTAAAAATAAGTTAACGCTTTAACTGCTGTTTATTCAGAAAAAGGCCTGCCTGACGGTATCAGGCAAGCCTTTATATAACTTCTTGTACTAAAAACTAGAGTTTAGTTACCCGATTGATATGCGCCGCCAGTTGACGTCAGGCGAATGAGCACCTCTGTGCGGCGGTTCAAATCTTCTTTCACGCCGTCACCAGTTTGAACGAAGAGCTGCGTCTCACCCGCCCCTGAGGATGTGATTTTACCAGAATTGACACCGTCACGCACAAGTTCGTCAAGCGCATCTTTCGCGCGGCGCTCTGACAAGCGCTGATTATAGGCAGCAGAGCCGACTGTATCAGTATGACCAACAACGGTGATGCTATCAACGTTACAGAACTGACCTATATCGAGGATGCGGTTGATTTTAGACTGCGTTTCTGGAGATCGCGCTTGATTAAAGCCGTAATAAATAGTCTCTGAACGGTACTCTTGACCACAAAGTTCACCAATTGTCAGCGTCGATCGCGTCGCAATACACTGATTTTGATCATAAACGAGGGTGCCATCTGGACAAGTGAATGTCTGTTGTGCCGGACACTGCGCCGCCTCTGTTACAATAGATCCGTCCCAACACTGGATTTGACGAACAGGCTCAGGCGCTAATTGTGCTGGACAATTAACCGAGTTCGATACTTGGCTGCCGTCCCAACATGTATACGTTTCAGGCGCAAAAATCGCAGGCGGCGGCGGAGGAGGAGAAGGAGCCGCTAAAAGAGGAGCAGCTGCGACCGCAGCTTTTTTAGCGCCGAATTTATACCGGAAACCTGTCATAAGAGAGTGAGCGCCAACATCTTCGAGAGTTGCGCCACCACCAATTATTGATCCGAGCAAAGGTGCTACGCTACCATCAAAATTAAGATCGTTGCCGTCAAGGTAACGATAATGCGTATCCCATGTCAGATTGTCTGAAATCTGATAACCAAGGCCCGCAAGAAGCTGCCAGCCAAGGCCTGTATCACCATCTTTGAATGAACACGCAACCCCAGAACAAACCGGCGTAGAAACGTTAGTAACACCCGCGGTGCCAAGAGCTGTGCTTGGGAAGTCGTGAGCGGTAATCGTACTCTGACCACGAATAATACCAACACCGGCACCCACATAAGGCTCCCACTTGCCAAATGAATCGAAATCATAAATCGCGTTCAGCATAGCTGTGGTCGTTTCAAGCTTAGCTGAGCTGTTCGGAAACGAGTCAATAGCGCCTAAATTTGTGAAGAGCTGAGCAGCGTCTGCTTCAAGACGCCAATTATTGCCAAAATCATAACCAAGACCAACAGATCCTGTGGCATTGCCTTCAGATTCAACTTCACCGACCACATCGCCAGTAATATCAATATCTGTATGCGTACCGTAACCTGCGTTACCGCGTAGATACCAACCGGGCTCATCGGCATGCGCCAAAGCAGGTAATGTCATCACAATTGCAATAGATGCGGTTGAAAGAAGCAAATGCTTCATGGGAATCCTCCAAAAACTCTTTCATGCTCGCATTTCGCGCAAGCCGTTAATTAAAGATTCCTATAGGGGATATTTTCTTAAAAAAATGAAAACACTCTCCTAAGAAGCGGAAGTATATGAAAACTTTCTTACATGTGATGAATATGCATCTGTTTATGGTTGAAAGATTAAACTCTGGGTAGATTCACTGTGTATAGCCACCCTTTTTAGGCCTATAGGTACAACTCTCCAGCAGGACAGAACAACATATATTCTAATATATTTTGGAAACTGACACAGACTATGTGTTAGCGGCGTATTTTGCCGAAAGTCTTGATAATGGTGAGCCCGCAGGGATTCGAACCCTGGACCTACTGATTAAAAGTCAGTTGCTCTACCAGCTGAGCTACAGGCTCCCATTTCAGAGGCGCTAACTAGGCGGGCCGCACAATCAGGTCAAGGCTTAATGTGCAGCAAAAGTAAGAAGAGTCTAAAGTGACGCAGATTGACATAAAGGCTAGCGCAAAAAAGCTCTAGGTCCATAACGGTCAAAAACAAAATTGCCCCTATCGCTTCAGCCCTGCATGAAAGTTTTTGCGAAAGCCCTCAAACTCACCCGCAGTGATAGCGGCACGCATACGCGCCATAAGATCTTCAAAATAAGCGATATTATGCCAGCTAAGCAGCATCGCCCCGAGAAGCTCACCACTGCGGATGAGGTGATGCACATAAGCTTTAGAATAATCATTAGATGCGATGCAATTGATTGAGGCATCAAGCGAACTTTCATCTTCGGCAAATTCGGCGCGTTTAATATTATACGGCCCCTTATCCGTCCAAACTTGCCCATGACGGCCGCTGCGGGTTGGGATAACACAATCAAACATATCTACCCCGCGCGCAACGGCTTCGACCAAGTCGACAGGTTTACCCACGCCCATTAAATAACGCGGACGATCTTTAGGTAAATACTGAACCGTAACATCGAGTGTCTCGCACATGGCGTCATGCCCCTCACCTACGGCCAAGCCGCCAATCGCAAAGCCGCCGTATCCACCCGCAGTGGCCTCGGCCACGCTAGCCTGCGCGCTCATTTTGCGAAGTTCTGGGAAGGTTGACCCTTGGACAATCGCAAATAAAGTTTGACTATCTCGCGCCCCAAAAGCGGCAAGGCTGCGTTGCCCCCAGCGCAAAGACAGTTCCATAGATTTGGCGGCCGCCTCATATGGAGACGGAAACTCGGTGCATTCATCAAGCTGCATAGAAATATCCGCGCCGAGGAGGTCAGCCTGTATTTCAATACTGCGTTCAGGGCTCAGCATATGTTTGCTCCCGTCATGGTGGCTTTGAAACTCTACGCCCTGCTCGCTCATTTTACGCAGTTTTGACAGTGACCAGACCTGAAATCCGCCTGAGTCTGTCAAAATTGGGCCATCCCAACCGCCAAACTTATGCAGCCCGCCGAGGCGCTTCACGCGCTCCGCTCCAGGACGAAGCATGAGATGATAGGTATTGCCCAATATAATATCCGCTCCCGCCGCGCGGACTTGGTCCATATACACACCTTTCACCGTGCCTGCCGTACCGACAGGCATAAAAGCAGGCGTGCGAATATCCCCGCGAGGTGTTTTGAGCACGCCAGTACGCGCCTCGCCGTCAAAAGCCGCAATGTCGAAAGGAAATTTCATATGTCCTTATTCCACAAAAGTGAGCTGTCGCCATAGCTATAAAATCGGTAGCCGCTTTTCAGCGCATGGGCATAAGCTGCTTGCATCGTCTGCGTCCCCGCCAGCGCGCTTACGAGCATGAAAAGTGTGCTGCGCGGCAAATGAAAATTAGTCATCAACCCATCGATGATTTGAAAGCTATAGCCAGGCGTGATGAAAATATCAGTATCGCGCGACTGCGCCGAAACGCGATTATTTTCAGAGGCGCTTTCAAGCGCTCGCAAAGCTGTTGTTCCGACAGCAATAATACGGCGGCCATCATCTTTGGCTGCGTTTATTGTCATTGCAACATCCTCGGAAATCGTGAACCACTCGCTATGCATGATATGGTCATTTGTGCTGTCAGTTTTGACGGGCAGAAACGTCCCTGCTCCCACATGAAGAGTGAGAGCTATAATTTCGACTCCCTTTGCCCGCAAAGCCTCCAGCAGTTCAGGCGTAAAATGCAGCCCTGCGGTGGGCGCCGCAACAGAGCCCTTATCTTGCGCATAAACGGTCTGATAATCCAATTTATCTTGCGCATCTGGCGTGCGTTGCCTTGCGATATAGGGCGGCAATGGCGGATGGCCGAGCGCTTCGATTTCGGCTTCCAGCGCCTCGCCGCCGCGCGAGAACCGCAAACCAATATCGCCGCCGTCTTTCTTATCAAAAACAACAGCTGAAAGGCGGTCACTCAGATAAATCCTATCACCATCCTTGAGGCGTTTTGCAGGCTTTACGAACGCACGCCACTCTGCGCCGCTGAGGCGTTGATGCAGATTAATGCCAACCGTAACGTCGCCTCCTCCGCCATGTTCACGAGCAGGACGAATAGCGCTCAAGGCGGCGGGCAGAACTTTGGTATCGTTAATCACGAGCACATCGCCCTTATTTAAGAGCGCCGGCAAGTCACGTACAATATGGCCGCTTACGCCTTTGAGGCCGACTTGCAACAGCTTAGCCGAGTCCCGCGGTCGGGCGGGCCGCAGCGCAATAGCGCTATCGGGCAAGTTAAAATCAAATTGGTCGACATTCATATCGGATAGACCTTCGGAATAAAGCGCGCCTCTTAAAGACCACGGCCTCTCATTACAACTGCCCACCACTCCTAATCACGAAATTGGTCAAACAGCTCCCGCATTCGTGAGCAGTCGTGCATTGTGAAGTTATCGTGGCAGACCGTACAGTACATTCAAGAATTGCTACTTTGACATCTTTTTTAAAGGAAACATCATGAAACATTCAATTGCTCGCTCATTCGCTGTCGTATTTACTGCGTCACTTTTATCAACAACAGCTATTGTGCAAACAGCAAGTGCAGCTCCGCAAGATAATGCCGTGTTCAATGACTTTTTGAGCACATACGGCGTGCAAGACGGAGACATAAATCTTATCCGTTATAGCGCTGTTACAGCTGAAGACAAAATTGCTCTTGGCGAATACATTGCTAAGCTTTCTAAATCCGGCCCTCCAAGTGGGTCAGATGCAGAAATTATGTCCTATTGGTTCAACCTTTATAACGCCGAAACCATCAACGTTATATTGAATAACTACCCCGTTAAATCAATTCGAGACATTGGCGGCAGCTTTGTCTCTAAAGGCCCTTGGGGCGAAAAAAGCCTGACTGTGGCTGGCAAAAAAATGAGCTTAAATAACATTGAGCACGATACAGTTCGCGCTCAATATGACGAACCCCGGGTGCACTACGCCTTCAATTGCGCGTCAATAAGTTGCCCAAATCTAAAACTAAGCGCTTGGGAAGCAGACACATTCGAAGCTGACCTCTCGGCAGCGGCCACAGCCTATATCGATAGCGACAGAGGCGTTGCAGTCGATGATAGGGGCCGCCTCACAGTTTCCAGTATTTTCAAATGGTACAAAGGGGACTTTGGCGGCAATGAATCGGGCGTTTTGGCTCACCTTGAAAACTATGCAACAGGCGACAAAAAAGCCGCGATTGCAACTGCCGGAAAAGTCAAAAAATATGACTATGATTGGAATCTAAACGAGGCGAAATAGCTTAAGCCAACCTCTTAACGATTTTAAATTTAACTAGCATTCGCCGCAAATCAACCTTATCCAGATAGGGTCAGTTGCGGCGTTAACCTTTTGTGGGTGAACTTCCGCTACTTACAGAATTGAACGAATCACACGCCGCAGTGAAGGGCAGCGAATTGTGCAGCGTTCAACAAAAAACCCCGCTCTTTTTAAGGGCGGGGTTTTTCTATGGCGAAACGTGATATAAATCACGTGAAATTCTAAGTTTTATTATAGCCATCCATGCGTAAAGCTGAACTTTTGAGCAATGAAGGGCAGCAAATAGGAGGCTTTAAACTTTAGCGGCCACTCCAAATATGGCCACTTAACTTAAAGGCGTGTGCGGACAACTCCGTTCACGCCTTTTAACTAAGTTGGGATTAGTAAACGCGGGCTTTAGGTACAATATACTCGATATCATCCGTCATCGTGTAAGTATGGACAGGACGGTAATCAATTTTCACCTTGCCGTTTTTCGGATCGAAATAGGCCAGCGTATGTTTCATCCAAACATCATCAAGACGGTCTGGATAATTCTCATGGGCGTGGGCGCCGCGGCTCTCTTTACGGTTTGCCGCAGAGTTCATCGTGACCATTGCTTGTCCAACAAGGTTGTCTAGCTCTAGCGTTTCCATCAGATCTGTATTCCAAATCATGGTTTGGTCAGAGACTTGGATATCTTTAAACTGGCCATAAACCTCGCTCACTTTGATTACGCCTTCAGCCATACTCTCTTCAGTTCTGTAAACCGAGCAATGCTCTTGCATAGTCTTCTGCAATTTGAGGCGGATATCTGCCGTATTCGTGCCGCCAGAGGCGTGACGATAATGATCCAAACGCTCTAGACTGTTTTGACCAGCATCTTTAGGCAAAGGCTTTTGCTTCGCGCCAGCCGTAACTGTTTCTTTACAGCGCAGGCCCGCCGCACGACCAAAGACGACCAAGTCAATCAAGCTATTGGAGCCCAGACGGTTAGATCCGTGGACAGACACACAAGCGGCCTCGCCTACAGCCATTAGGCCCGGAACAACATGATCAGGGTTTTTACCCTTAATAGTGACAACTTCTCCGTGATAATTAGTTTGAATACCGCCCATATTATAGTGACAGGTCGGGAGCACTGGTATCGGCTCTTTTGTCACGTCTACGCCCGCAAAAATATGCGCCGTTTCGGAAATTCCAGGCAGACGAGAAGCTAGAACTTTTGGATCCAAATGATCCAAATGCAAGAAGATATGGTCTTTATCGGGGCCAACGCCGCGGCCTTCGCGAATTTCCATAACCATGGCCCGGCTCACCAAGTCGCGAGGGGCCAAATCTTTCACGCTAGGGGCGTAACGCTCCATGAAACGCTCGCCCTCTGAATTGGTTAGATAACCGCCCTCACCGCGTGCGCCTTCAGTAATCAAACAGCCTGCGCCGTAAATCCCGGTTGGGTGGAACTGAATAAACTCCATATCTTGGAGAGGTAATCCTGCACGCAGTACCATGGCATTGCCATCCCCTGTACAGGTATGAGCTGAAGTCGCGCTAAAGAAGATACGGCCACAGCCGCCTGTCGCGAGAATCACTTTCTGCGCGCGGAAACGGTGCAATGTGCCATCATCAAGTTTCCAAGCGGTAACTCCGCGGCACTCGCCATCTTCCATAATCAAGTCAAGGACGAAATACTCAATGAAAAACTCTGCATTATTACGCAAAGATTGGCCATAGAGCGTATGAAGCATAGCGTGACCTGTCCGGTCAGCCGCCGCGCAAGTACGTTGCACTGGTGGGCCTTGGCCCATTTCAGTCGTGTGACCGCCAAAGGGACGCTGATAAATCTTGCCTTCATCATTACGTGAAAATGGCATACCCCAATGCTCTAGCTCGTAAACAGCTTTGGGCGCTTCTTTACAAAGATACTCAATAGAATCTTGGTCACCGAGCCAGTCAGAGCCTTTGACAGTGTCATACATATGCCATTGCCAGCTATCAGGCCCCATATTACCAAGGCTTGCAGCAATCCCGCCTTGCGCCGCAACAGTGTGCGAACGGGTCGGGAAAACCTTCGAGACACAAGCCGTTTTAAGGCCAGCTTGCGAGGCGCCGAGCGTGGCACGAAGACCAGATCCACCCGCGCCGACAACAACGACATCATATGTATGGTCGATCCATTCATAGTCTTTTTTCAGTGCCATGGTCTAAGCTCCCATAAATGCAAGTTTGATGACAACGAAAGCCACCATAGCCCATACGATTAAAGCGACCAAACGGTTCGCCGTTAAGCCAAATGAGCGAGCTCCGCCATCAAAGTAATCCATAATCACTTCGTCCATCTCTAGCTTACAATACCAAATAGCGGCTGTAAAAAAGGCGAGAAAACCGAGCCCACCAAAAGACGTGGACAACCAGTTTGCAAAACCCTGCGCGCCGCCGCCGATTGCGCCAACCGCGCTGCCGATGGCGAAGGGCAATCCAAAGATAAGCCCCCAGCCCACCATACCGTGAATTTTGTGGTGTTTAGTACCCGTTCCGTGAGCCATTATGCTGCTCCAACTGCGGCGAGCGTGCTGAGCACGGCTAGCACAAATGAAAGAAGAATCATGCCATACGTCAAAGCATTGTTCAGTTCTGGCTTAAACATAGCGCCTTGGTCCCAGACGGCATGACGCAGCTGCGCAATCGCCATGAATATAAATGAGAAAACGAAAATGAAAAATCCAATCGCGCCGAGCGGACTAAAGATAAGCCCTTGAAGCGGTAGAGAGTCTGTTAGCGCCAAAACCAGCAGGCCTATAGACACGAGTACGAGCGCAACATAGGAAATAATCGACGTCGCCCGGTGCAAGATTGAGCTAAGCATGGCCGGATGCCAACGCCATATTTGCAAATGCGGCGACATCGGCCGCTTATCATTCCACTGTCCTGCCATGTATTACGTCCTTAAAGTTCGAGCGACTTTGCCTGCCCTTATTTTTTCAAACTAGCGGCGGTCACTGCTGAGTCAATGCGTGAGTTATCAAATGCTCGCAAACGTGATAACGGAATGTCGGCGGCGCTCGGCACTAAAGATCATTACTCGGCTAAATTAAATTATTTGAGTGTAGGCCTTGTCAACCCGCACTTGCCGCTGCTCATAAATGCGCCTAAACGATGAAATAATAGATAAATATGCGCCCAGAGGGATGCGTAATAAAAAGTGGATGACGAGATGAGGACATTGAAGCGCGCCTTGACCATAACAATCTTAAGCGCCCTCGGCACGACTGCAGCTACCGCGCAAACCAGCGAACTCACACCTATGCCTTTTTGTCCCCAAGGTGCGATAATTATAGTTGACGGCATACAGGAATGCCAAATTGCAGACTCGCTTAGTAAGCTCACTAAAGACATGGAAGACGCCCTAATCAAAGGCAATCCTATTTCTGCTGGCAATGAGGGCGACCGCGAGGCGCTGCGCAAGCTACCTGATGTCAGCCCTGAAAACATCGCCGCAGGCACAGCAAAAATGCGCACATTCAAGGCGCGTCATACTGCGCTTGCCTCAACAGCACGAGACCGTGCGGCGCAGCTTAACTTTGACCTTTTAGGTTTTGTCATCGATCAACGTTTAATGCTCGCTGATTTTGACGCGGCACGGATCCCATTCACCAATGACAGTGGTTTTTTTAATGAAATGGCTTACATCTCGCGTCAAACTATATTTAAGACGCCCGACGATTACGAAGCCTATGCCGCGCGCCTTACCGAACTCCCCCGTTATTTTCGGCAAAACCGCGCCAATATGACTCGTGGTATTAAGACAGGCTTTACTGCCTCAGCCGACATTATACCGGGCATTTTAGATATGACGGAAAGTCTGAGCAAAGGTCCAGTCGAAGAGCATCCTTTCTTTCAGCCTTTCACGGAAATACCCAGCAGCATAGAAGCAGATGAGCAAAAGAGACTAAAATCGCTCGGAGAAGCGGCGATGAATATGGCCGTCTTTCCAGCCTATCGGGACCTCACAAAATATTTAAAACAAACGTACACACCTAAAGCACGCACGACTGTAGGTATTGGCACCACGCCGGAAGGACGGGCCTATTACGAGGCCCTAACCAGATATTTCACAACTCTTGATATGACGCCGGACGAAATTCACCAAATCGGCTTGAACGAAGTCGCGCGTATTCGCGCAGAAATGGACAAGATAATTGTCGAAACAGAATTCAAAGGAACCTTTGCAGAGTTCTTGAACTTTCTACGTACGGATCCGCAATTTTACACTGACGACCCGACGCAACTTTTGAAAGAAGCCTCTTATATCGCCAAAAAAATTGATGGGCAAATGCCGCAATTTTTCAAAACCCTACCGCGTCTGCCCTACGGTGTTATTAAAGTGCCTGACGAGATCGCACCCAATTACACAACTGGCCGTTATTGGGGCGGAAACCCCAAGCAAGGCCGCGCAGGAAATTATGTCGTGAACACCCATGATCTTCCACAACGCCCTCTTTATAACCTCCCCGCCCTGACATTACATGAGGGCGTACCGGGACATCACCACCAAATTAGCCTCGGTCAAGAGCTTACGAACGTACCCAAATTTCGTCAAAGCCTTTACCCCAATGCATTTGGCGAAGGCTGGGGGCTTTACGCAGAAAAGCTGGGTGAAGAGATGGGCATTTACACCACACCTTATGAGAATTTCGGACGTCTTACCTATGAGATGTGGCGTGCCTGCCGCCTCGTGGTCGATACGGGCATGCATTATAAAGGCTGGACACGTGAGCAAGCCGAAGCGTGTTTCTTTGAAAACTCAGCGCTTTCAGCGCATAATATCAAGACGGAAGTTGAGCGCTATATTAGCTGGCCTGGACAAGCGCTTGCTTATAAAATTGGTGAACTAAAAATTATTGAACTGCGCGAGAGGGCCGAAGCTGCCTTGGGTGAGCGTTTCTCTATTCGCGATTTTCATGACACTGTTCTACTAGACGGAGGCGTACCGCTTGGTGTTTTGGAGACCAATATTGACAGTTGGATTGAAGACCAGCTGGCCATTCCGGTCAACAGCAAGCCTCTCGCCCCATAATACCAATGGAAAACCCCGCCTCGATAAATCGAGACGGGGTGCCCTCCAGAACTCTCCTTAGCCAAAACCAAAGAGAGCACTTTTCTATGTTCTAGAAGCGGTAACGACCGCGTAGGCTGACCGGAACTGACCACCTAGAGCCGCTATCTGCGCCAGCAAAACCACCTTCAACAGCGTCAACTTTACCGCTATAACGTAGGCCTGATTCAAGGCCAATCGTCATGCGGTTAAAGAGCGGTGTTTCCACGCCGACAAGGCCTGCAGCAGTAGGAACCCAGCTGGCATCAAGTGCTTGAAAATCATTGCCAGCCGTTACAGCACCTGCAGCAGATGTAAGCGTGACATTTCTGATATCGATATCATCAACTCTAGCGACACCGGCGCGAGCTTCAAGATAAGGACGAATAGATTTTATGTATGGTACACGCACAGGCAAAGCATATTGGCGTAGGCCTGCTTCGAGACCATAGGACTGATAGTCTGAAAACTCGCCAGCCACTGTAGATCCGCCTTGGACACCAATATTCTGGCGGCTCCCATCAGATTCGCTTACGTATCCATTTAAGATAACTTTGCGATTAGGGTTAAGTGCGTAAGATACGCCAAGATCAGCACGATCAGCTGTTGCATAGGCACTCTTCATAGTCACCTTATTTGGCGTGGTTCCGACAAGTGCATTATCTGCCGTGCGCAGAACATTACCGCCAGTAACGAATTCTTGGCCTAAGCCACCTTCAATATTCCAACGCGATAGCGAGTTACAATTCGTGCATGATTTTTTCTGGGGTTTCACTTTATACTGGCCGTAACCTGCATTCTGATGACCGTATGAATTACCGTTATTATGACCACCCAAACCAAGCCATGAACAACCTGACAGGGCGATAGCAGCCGTGCTGAGGAGAACAATCCGCATGTCTCTATCCTTTATGTTCTGAATCGGCACAATTGCCATTTATCTTCAGATTATGGACGGAGTGTTGCAAACACGGGGCCAACTCGCGTCTTAAGAGAGTTTTTTCGCGTTTTAATAGCAGGAAGGCTAATTAAAGATTGTTCCGCAAGGTCAGCCGTCGTCATTAACAACGCGGCGGCTCAACAACTCTCGGTCAAACTAGCTTATATGTAAAAGTATATAGCCTCAGTCATGATAACGTCTGATGCTCTTCGGCATCTCGCTCCAAAACCTTCATCCCATAAAAAAAGCCCCGCTTACGCGAGGCTTTTTAATAATTCTATGGTCGCTCTTAGAAAGAAACGCGTCCACGTAAACGTAGCGGGATTGACCAGCGGTCATCCGTTCCCAGTAATGAGTCGCTATTGTCCGTCCAGCGAATTCCGCTTTCGATACCAATGGCTGAGCGGCCACCGACTTGCATTTCTGCACCGACAAGGCCGGCTGCTGTTGGCTCCCATCCGCTATCGATAAAGCTTTCAATCGTAGGGTCTACACCGTTT
>CAZFWZ010000011.1:0-6091 GCA_964522765.1 uncultured Caulobacterales bacterium
AGGTCTCTACAACGGTGACTTACACCTTTACGAACCCCGTACCGGTTGTCGATACAGCCGCCGGTGCGCAAGTTGGTATAGATGGTCAGCCTCTGAGCATCGCAACGTCTATCTCTGATCCTGATGGAGATGCGCTGACTTATTCAGCCACAGGTCTTCCTGCCGGCTTAACGATTGATGCGGCCACTGGCGTTATCTCTGGCACGCCGGACAATTCCGCGAGCCAGAATGGCCCAGCCTCTGATGGTATCTACCCAATCGTTGTCATAGCGATTGACGGTGAGGGCGGTGTTGTCAGCGACAGCTTCGATTTGACCATTAGTAATCCTGCGCCGGTAGCGCAAGATGATACGCTGACAGTCTCTGAAGATGCGGCTCAAATTACGGGTAGCATTTATGATGACAACGCCAATGGTCTGGATGTCGATCCGGACGGAGACGATCTTATGGTCGTCGAAGTTGGCGGCGCTGCCGCTAATGTAGGCCAGTCGATTGCAGGCTCCAATGGTGGCCTCTTCACTATAAATCCAGATGGGACGTATATCTTTGAACCCAATGGCGAGTTTGAATCGCTCGACGTAGGCGAAACAGCGACAACAACTGTCACATATACGATCAGTGACGGCGAAGGCGGTACAGATACGGCCACGGTAACAGTTACGGTTAATGGCATGAATGACGCGCCAATGGTCATCGATCCACTAGATCCAAATGCACCGAATCCAGTTATCCCGCCGCAATTTGGGGATGATAGCGCGCCGCTAATGCCTCTTGATGTGTCCGAGCTTTTCTCAGATCTAGATGCAGAATTGAACCTCTATAGCATAGAGAACGCTCCAAGCTGGTTGACAATCGATAACTTCTCTGGCGTCATTTCTGGCACGCCGCCGCTGGATGCCTCGCAAGGCGGACCAAATGGCGACGGTGTTTATCCAATCACGATTATTGCAACTGATTTTGACGGCGAGGAAACGCGCGTTGTTGTCGAATACACAATCGCCAACCCACCGCCGATTGCGCAGGATGATGCGCTGATGGCAGACGAAAATGGTCCGGTCGTTACGGGCTCGGTTATCACTGACGATACGGGTAATGGTGTTGATACCGATCCGGATGGAGACGCTATAAGCGTTGCTGATGTTAATGGTAATCCGGCGCTTCTTGGACAAGCTGTTTCCGGCTCCAATGGAGGTCTCTTCACGGTCAATCCAGATGGCATCTATAGTTTCGATTCTAATGGTGATTTCGAATATCTTGCTGAAGGGGAGACAACCACAACTGATGTGACCTATCTCTTGACAGATGCGGATGGCGGTACAGATCTTGCGACTGTCACAGTGACTGTGACGGGTTCAAATGATGCGCCAATTCCGGTTGATCCAACGCAACCGGCTGGGCCGAGCGATCCAAGTGATCCGTCCGACCCACAAGACCCGCGCGACCCTCCCGTTGATCCTCAGGATTATATCCCGGCTCAAACGGGCGTAGATGGAGAAACCTTCACGCCATTTGATCTGACACCATATTTTGGTGACCCGGATGCAAGCGACTCTGTTACGCTTTCAGTAGATCCTGCAGATTTGCCTGATGGTCTGGTTTTTGATGAAGCTACGGGAATCCTCTCCGGAACCCCAACAGCGGATGCTAGCCAAGGCGGCCTGTCGGGTGTCTACGATATAGCAGTCACAGCCACAGACCCAAGCGGAGAGACGTTCACAACAATCGTTCAAGTGACGATTACGAACCCGCCGCCTGTCGCTATGGATGACGCGGAAGTCACAGATGAAGACACGATAATATCTGACTCTATCATTACCGATAATGGCAACGGCGCAGACACAGACCCTGATGGCGACGTGATTACTGTTTCACAAGTCAACGGCCTGCCGATTACATCAGGCGCAGTTATCACTCTGCCGAGCGGGGCGCTGTTGACGATAAATGATGATGGGTCATATGACTATGATCCAAATGGTCAATTCGAGTCCCTTGCCGTTGGCGAGAGCGATACGGATAGCTTCACTTACCAAATCACAGATGGTCAGGGCGGTTTCTCAGACGCCGTGGTGACGCTCACAATTGAGGGCGTGAATGATGCCCCAATTCCGGTCGACCCATCGCAGCCTGCTGGGCCGAGCGATCCAAGTGATCCGTCCGACCCACAAGATCCGCGTGATCCACCCGTTGACCCGCTGAACTATATCCCGGCTCAAACAGCTGAAGACGGCGCGCCGTCAACGCCTCTTGATTTGACACCCTTCTTTGGTGATCCGGATGGAAGCGATCTGGTGGCCTTGTCACTTGACCCTGCTGATTTACCAGATGGATTGGTTTTTGATCCATCAACAGGCGTAATCTCAGGAACGCCTACGGCTGATGCTAGCCAAGGCGGTGTGGACGGTGTTTACACAATCCCTGTGACAGCCACGGACCCGAGCGGGGAGACCTTCACAACGAATGTGACGTATACGGTAGCGAACCCGGCTCCTGATGCAGTGGATGATAACTATTCTACCCCAGAGGATACGCCGATCACGGTCAATATCATTAGCGATAACGATGTAGATCCGGATGGCGATGTGCTAGTCGTAGATGCTGTGGCCCTGCCGGACGGAACAAGTATTCCTGTCGGTATTCCAACGGAAATTCCGCAAGGAACATTAACTGTTCTCGCGGACGGCACAGTGACGCTTGACCCCGCGCGCGATCTCTTTGGCCCTGTTGTCTTTGGTTACACGCTAAGTGATGGACAAGGCGGAACGGATGTTGCGACAGTGACCATCGACGTGACGCCCGTGAATGATGCGCCGATTCCTGTGGACCCGACGCAGCCTATGGCTGAGCCAAATAACCCGAACTTCCCAACGGACCCAGAAATGCCAGTTGAACCACCGCTCGATCCGGAAAACTATATTCCTGTTCAAACAGGGACGGATGATGTGTCTGTTACGCCGCTTGATTTGACGCCATTCTTTGGCGATCCAGATCCAAATGAAGTCTTGGCCATTAGTCTGGACCCAGCTGATTTGCCGCCAGGTTTGGTCTTCGACCCTGCCACAGGTGTCATCTCTGGAACGCCAGATAATTCTGCCAGCCAAGGCGGTGATCCACTAAGCCCAGGCACTTATGTCATTGCTGTGACAGCTACTGATCCAAGCGGTGAAAGCTTCACAACAAACGTGACCTACACATTCACAAACCCAGCTCCAATCGCTGAGAATGATGATTTAGACGTTGAGGAAGGCGGAACTGTCACGGTCTCAATCATCGACAGCAATGACGTCGATCCAGATGGCGATACGCTAACTGTTACCGAAATTAACGGCGACCCAGCCAATGTCGGACAGCCTGTTGTCGGCAGCAATGGTGGTATCTTCACTATCGACAGTGCTGGTCAGATGGTTTTCGATACCAATGATGAGTTCGAAGGCCTCGATGTCGGCGAAACAGTCGTCACAACGCTGAGCTATGAAATTAGCGACGGCGAGGGCGGCACGGATATAGCAATGGTTTCCGTTACGATTATTGGGTCAAATGACGCGCCAATCGTTACAGCAACATTGTCACCGCAAAACGGAGCAGACAGCGCGCAACAACTTCCGCTTGATACAAGTGTAATCTTCTCTGACATAGACGGTGAAGTCCTGACATTTACGTCACCTGACCTACCGTCTTGGATGACCCTTGATCCTGTCACAGGTGTCCTGACGGGCACGCCGCCTGCAGATGCGTCCCAAGGCGGGCCAAATGGAGATGGCGTCTATCCGGTTACGATAACGGCGACTGATCCTGATGGAGAAAGCGTCTCGGCGTCTGTTGTTTATACATTCACAAACCCAGCTCCAGTCGCTGAAAATGATGATCTTTCTACAAATGAGGATACGCCAATTTCAGGTAATGTCATTGCGGCCAATGATGTAGACGTCGATGGCGACAGGCTTGTTGTGGCGTCAGTTAACGGCGCTGCGGTTAATGTCGGAATGCCAATTACAGGGTCTGACGGCGGCGAGTTTACGATTAACCCTGACGGGAGTTATGACTTTGACCCTGCCGGTGATTTCAATACACTTGCAGCTGGCGAGACAGTCACAACGACAATCGCCTATGAAATTTCTGACGGCGAAGGCGGTATGGATACGGCCACGGTCACGGTTACGGTTACAGGCACGAATGATGCGCCAATTCCGGTCGACCCGACGCAGCCCGTTGCCCCAATAGGCGAACCAAATACGCCAGTAGACCCACAAGACCCACATGTCGCGCCAATTGACCCGAATAATTATATTCCGGCTCAAACTGGCAATGATAATGAGCCAACTACTCCGCTTGATCTGACGCCATATTTTGGTGATCCAGATTCACCGGATGAGGTGACACTAACAATCGCGCCAACGGATCTTCCGCCTGGCCTGACATTTGACGGAACAACAATTTCTGGCACGCCTAACCCAGATGCTTCGCAATTTGGAACAGATGGCGTGTTTGAAATCCCAGTTACGGCAACAGACTCAAGTGGTGAAACGTTCACAACAATCGTAACTTACACGATTGAAAATCCGGCTCCGGTCGTCGATATGCCTGTAGGACCATTGTCTGGTGTTGATAATGCAGTTGTGTCCATTCCAACCATGATATCTGATCCGGATGGTGATACGCTAACCTATACAGCGTCAGGCCTCCCTGAGGGATTGAGTATTAATCCTGCCTCTGGTGAAATTGTCGGAACTTTGGATAACTCTGCCAGCCAAGGCGGCCTGAACACTGACGGCGTTTATACGATCATCGTCACAGCCGATGACGGTCAAGGCGGAATAGTGACAGACACATTTGAATTTGTCGTCACCAACCCTGGTCCAGACGCGGTAGATGATGTTTTCACAACGAATGAAGATGCTGTCATTAATGGCTTCGTCATTGCGGGCTCCGATTCGGACCCTGATCAAGATGACCTTACTGTGACCGAAGTTGGCGGAAGCCCTGCCAATGTGGGAACGCCAGTGTTTGGTTCTAATGGTGGTCAGTTCACGATCAATCCAGACGGAACGTTCTCATTCGATCCAAATGGTGATTTTGAAGCGCTTGACCTGGGTGAAACCGTGACAAGCACGATCACCTATACAGTGAGTGACGGCGAAGGCGGTACAGATACAGCCACAGTTTCAGTTACGGTTGAAGGCGCAAATGACGCCCCAATTTCGATAGAAGAACTTCCTGCGCAAATGGGTGCAGATAATGGCTCGCTTGCGCCTCTAGATACCTCTGTTATCTTTAGCGATATTGATGCAGAGCCATTGACGTTCTCCGCCAATAATCTGCCGAGTTGGCTCAGCATTGACCCTTTTACAGGCGTCATTGAGGGGACACCACCTGCAGATGCCTCACAAGGCGGTGCAAACTCTGACGGCGTTTACGTCGTTGAAGTTATCGCGACAGACCCTGATGGTGAAGACGTCTCTGTTTTCGTGACTTATACAATCGAAAACCCGGCCCCTAACGCAGTGGATGATAATTATTCCACGCCAGAGGACAGTGCTATCACGGTCAATGTCATAACTGATAATACTGTTGTGATTGATAATGATGTAGATCCAGACGGAGATACGATTTTCATTGACGCGGTAGCTCTAGCTGACGGCACAGTCATTCCTGTCGGTGTCCCAACGGAAATTTCGCAAGGCACGCTAACGGTTCTTGCCGACGGCACAGTCACACTTGACCCAGCTCCGGATGTCTTTGGCCCTCTCGTCTTCGGTTATACGCTAAGTGACGGCCAAGGCGGAACGGATGTTGCAACGGTAACGATTGACGTCACGCCAGTAAATGATGCTCCAATTTTGACTCCGGCCACGCCAGGTCAGCCTGCCTTACCTGCGCAGTCAAACCTTGATGGCGATATGCCAAGCGTAGATGTCTCAGATGCGTTCTCTGATAATGACGGCGATCCATTGATTTTCACGGCCACTGGACTTCCCGCAGGCCTGACGATTGATCCTGTGACCGGTATTATTTCCGGCACATTGCCAGCGGGTGCATCAGCTGATGGTCCTTACACTGTGGTTGTTACCGCGACCGACCCGAGCGGCGAAAGCGT
>CAZFWZ010000011.1:6191-37578 GCA_964522765.1 uncultured Caulobacterales bacterium
CTGATGGTCCTTACACTGTGGTTGTTACCGCGACCGACCCGAGCGGCGAAAGCGTCTCGGCAGAGTTTGTCTGGACGGTTGAAAATATCGCCCCTGAAGTGACAACGCCGCTCGCGGAAGTTTCTGTGACCGATAGCGAGACTGTCTCCATCCCAACGGCGGCTAGCTTTACTGATCCTGATGGGGATGATGTGACCTTCACGGCCACAGGGCTACCTGCAGGTCTGAGTATTGATCCGGTAACGGGTATTATATCTGGCACGGTTGAAAGCTCTGCTTCACAAGATGGACCTTACGAGATCATAGTCACTGTAACAGATGCTCAAGGAGCCGCCGCTGAGCGCTCATTTACGCTCAACGTTACGAATCTAACCCCATCAGCTGAAACAGACGGTGTTATTTCGATTGTTGAGGATACGCCAACGGTTATAAATGTGCTCGGAAACGATGTAGACCCGGACGGTGACAATTTGACAGTCACTGAGGTCAACGGCACGCCTGTCACGGCGGGCGTTCCAACGACGCTGCCTAGCGGTGCAGTTGTGATCCTCAATGTTGATGGCACGCTTACTTATGATCCAGCCGATGATCTTAACGGGCCCGATAGCTTCACTTACACGATTAGTGATGGCGAAGGCGGAACAGACATGGCGACTGTTAATCTTGACGTCACGTCAGTAAATGACGAACCGATTGCGATGCCGGCCACGCCAGGTCAGCCTGCCTTACCTGCGCAGTCAAACTTTGATGGCGATATGCCAAGCGTAGATGTCTCAGATGTGTTCTCCGACAATGACGGCGATCCATTGACCTTCACGGCCACTGGACTTCCTGCAGGTCTGACGATTGACCCTGTGACCGGTATTATCTCTGGCATATTGCCAGCGGGTGCCTCAGCTGATGGTCCTTACACTGTGGTTGTTACCGCGACCGACCCGAGTGGCGAAAGCGTTTCGACAGAGTTTGTTTGGACAGTTGAGAATATCGCCCCTGAGGTTGTCACCACATTGCCAAATGTAAGCTTTGATGACGGGTCAGGCGTTAGCTTGCTAACCGCCAGCAATTTTGTAGACCCCGATGGTGACTCACTTATCTTCACGGCCTCAAATTTGCCGGAAGGCCTAACTATAGATCCTGAGACGGGACTCATTTCTGGAACTCTTGATGGCTCTGCCTCGCAAGAAGGCCCGTATGACATCACTGTCACAGCAACAGATACGCAAGGGGCTTCGACGTCACTTACCTTCACCATGGACGTACAAAATGTTGCGCCAATTATTGATATTGGAGACGGACCTAACGAAGGCAGCTTTAGTCTCGGGGAAGGGGGAGTGCTTGTTGCCGAGCTAACTTCGGGAGTTGGCGAGTCTATAACCTTCGACATTGGCAGCCTGACGAGTGATCCTGATGGTGATCAAGCCGCGACCTTTAGCATAGATGGAGAGTTGCCCTTGGGCCTCACTCTAGACCCGCAAACAGGCGTTTTGTCAGGTAGCCCGGCTGTACCCTCGACTGAACCTTATGAATTTACGATTATCGTAGATGATGGTGAGGGCGGCAGAAATGCAGTTAATATTATCTTGGATGTTACACAGGATGGATTCATTGAGCCAATTGAGCCGATTGGGCCACGAGGCCAAGGAGACGCTAATTCGGTTGACCCATATGAGTTCTTAGAAGGGCAACCGATTGATCTTCAGCGTTACTTCCATGATCGTGCATTGGACGCGCGCGATGATTATGGCCGTATGTTTGGCGATCGGGATTTCCGCGGCGGCATGGTCGCCATGGAGGTTCCGGGCATGGAAGGTGATTGCGCCTATATGTTCGTCGAAGCCATAGCCCAAGAGCATAATGTAACTGTTGCCTTTGGAACAACATTCTCAGAGTTCTGCAGCGTTAATGTTCGTAACTGGGATATCCGCATGGCCGATGGTTCTGCTATGCCAGCTTGGATTAATAGGCCAAACGGTGCTGACTTTATGGATATGTCTCGTCCTTTGGATACGGAAACTATTCGATTGCAAGTCCGAGCTCTTCTCGATAATGGGCAGACGACGTCCACCACTGTTGAGATTGACCTAGGAACAGGAACTGTGACTCAAGTTAGCGACGCCTATACACAAGCTCAAACGTTACAGGAGCAAATGGCGCTGGAAGCTCAGGACATGCGCGAGCAAATGGCCGAAGCTGACACATCTCAGGATGCACTTCTAAAGGCTCTTGCAGGATAATCTATTCGGGCACCTAAGCTAATATCCGGCCGTCACGGCCGGATATGGATTTGATAGTCAGCCCCTTAGGGGTTTGTCATGTTCACGCGTTTAGCAACTGTGGTGAAAGCGGACTGCGTTAGCGGCTAACTCGGCAGCTCTCGCGAGTGAACCTGTTCCCATGACAGCAATTATCTTGCAGTCATTGCAGGCTAACAGGAGAACTTTCACGTTTCACTTAAATTAGAGCGAGGCCTGTCCGTGCACTAATTAATGAAGGCCACGAATTCTAGGCTTGAAGGAATGAATGACCATGCCATAACGGCAGATAATCGCCTAAATAAATTCTTCCCTAATAAGGAACTTTATCTTTCGGCAGCCTTTAAACAAAACAATTAGTATTGGAATTCATTCATGTCATCTCCTGAAAAAAAACTCGCGGAACTTGGGCTCACTCTGCCTGAACCGAATGCTCCTGTGGCGAACTATGTGAACTATGTACGTTCGGGAAACTTATTGTTTATATCGGGCCAAATCTCAAAGGTTGGGGATGAACATATAAAAGGACATCTTGGAAAAGATCTGACGGTCCAGCAAGGACAAGCGGCGGCTAGGTTGTCAGGTTTAAACCTGATTGCGCAAATGAAGCACGCTTGCGATGGAGATTTATCTCGCGTTAAACGCGTCATTAAACTCGGCGGGTTTGTTCAATGCATGCCAACGGAAACAGGGGCTGATGTTCCTACAATTATCAATGGGTGTTCGGATCTTATTGTTGCAGTTTTTGGTGAGGCTGGGCGCCATGCTAGAGCGGCTGTCTCAGCGCCTAGTTTGCCGCTAGACGTCGCTGTGGAAATTGATGCTATCGTTGAGGTTAGCTAAGGCGCTAAATCGAAGAACCTCAAACCTCTTCACCGTAAACGATGTACCGCAAAGGGCCGCCATAGCTGAGCGCGGAGAAGGGGTAGCATGTCACAAGCGCAATTCGGGCTATGGTTTTTGGTGCATCCGGGTCAATGCCAGAGTGGTCCTTATCGACAATGTTAACATGGGTGACTTTGAATCGGGTCATATGTTTATCGATATCTTCAATCTCAATGAGGTCATCAATTTTGATGTTTTCTAGAAAAGTAAAATGCGTATTTTTATGTGCGGCAATAACGGAGAGGCCTAACTCGCCGGGGCGAGGGGTTTGGTGCATATGGGAGGGGGCAAAGCCTAAAGCTTGCCCTGTGCCAACATCTAGCAGAATTTCGCTTTTGCCTAAGCGCGGCACGGAAAGACGTGCCAAGGGCTGTGCATCCATCCATGGCCAGGGCAGAACAGGTGTGCCTTGTTGTTGGGACTGGCTCCACGCCCGCTCCATCAAGACGTCAGCTAACAGGCCTTTGGCGGGAATATAAGCGGCTTTGCTCAAACACAGCCCTCCCGCCGCGATGCTAAGAAGAACTAAGAGCTTGGATATCTTTATAGCGCCTATTTTCAGCATTTAGGCCTCGCGGCGGCGCGTGATCTGGCCAAAGCCTAAGCCGAGCAGTAATAATGACGCCCCAAGCAACCCAAGGATTTGATGCGGGCTGGCTGTGTTTGGCAGCTTTAGGCTTCGCGGGGAAGCCGAGGCGGGGCTGTATGATTTCTGGGACGAGGCCCGCGGTTTCTGCCGCGCTTCATTGTTTGCAATTTGCCCAAAGTTCCATCCATCTGGCAGCTTCGTCGGCACGTTAGCCGTATTAAGCGCATCGCTAAGGGGCCGCGAGGGCGTGATGTCAACAGCAACTAATGATGTCAGGCGGCTAATGATGTGATGATCAAGGGCGGTTTGCAGTATTTGCCTATCAATATTCGCGGCGCCCGCGCGGTCAAAGCGGCTTTCTTCTAAATCTGCGATTTTAGCCCGCGCCCAGAGAACGGAGAGCCCGCTTGCGTCTTCGGCTTGTGTGACAGCTTTGCTGTGTTCCCAGCGCGCCCCAGCCAGATTTCCAGAGATGGAGAAAGAGGCTGGAAGCTCTTCCGTCTTGATTTTGGCGATGCTGATAACGGGGTCGCCTTGATAAACATCGGGCAGTCGGGCGGGAAAACTTGTACCGATGAGAGAGCTGTTTAAGTTTGTTAAAACGGGGCTGTCGATGGCCTTAAATAACGTTCCCATACGTTTCGTAACTTCAGAGATATTTCCGATTTGCACAAAGGTTCCACGTCCAAATTTCGCGGCGCGCGACATAAAGAAACTATTGGGCGCAGATCCAATGCCGACAGGAAAGAGGCGGGAGTCGCCAAGTTGGTCTTGTATTTGCGCAAAAAGCTGCTGTTCATTTCCAATAGCGCCATCCGTGATAAAAATGACTTGGCGCAAACGGACGTCATCACGTCCATTAGAATTTAAGGCTTCTCTTAAGGCAGGCGACATTTGTGTGCCGCCATTTGCGCTTAAATTCTTTACCCATCGGCGTGCACGCGAAATGTTATTAGCTGTCGCGGGCAAGGGCTTTGTACTTAAGGATGTGTAATCCGATGAAAAGCGAATGATATTAAACGTGTCATCTGGCCTAAGGTGGTCGAGGGCGAGGAGCAAAGAGCTGCGGGCTTGCGCAATGGATTTGCCGTTCATCGACCCCGAGGTATCAATAACGAAAATGCTCTCGCGCGCTTGGGTAGGGATGTCCGCTGCATCCGCAGTTGGCGGGGTCAACATAGACAGCAGATAAGTGTCGTCTCCAACAGTTTGTTTAAACACCGCGCTATAAGGCTCGCGCGTCTCGGCGGCTTGCCATTCCAGGATGAAGTCGCGATTAGCCGGAACTACGCCCTCAGCGAGGCTAATGTGCAGGCTGTCTTCATCAATCACGCTCTTAGCAATATTGTGATACGGGCTACTCACCTGAGCAATATTAAACCCCGCATCGAGATTTATGGCCATGCTGACAGGCAGGCGCAAATACTCAATAGGTTCCTGAGCGGGATGCATAAGGGGCGGGCTAATGGCTTTGCGGTCGAGAACGGGATCAAAGACGATGTTTTGCAATCCTTCAGTCGTTGCAAGCTGCACAGTCTCGGGACTTGGGGAGAAGCGGGGGGCGATGGTCATGGGAAAGCGCGCTGCAAAAACGCCGTCTTTGATGCTGGCTTTATCTTGATATTCGATTTGAATAGCAATTTTTTCATACGGACCAATGTTGGCGACACTCGCCGTGAAAATATTAGGCCGTTGCTGTTCTATGAGGCTTGCCTTTTTGCCCTTGGCCTTGGCTTGCTCGTAAATTTCCTTGGCGTGACGTTTTTCTTTAATTTGGCCCTCAATCATCCGTCCGCCTATGACCATGCGAAGGCGGTCGACGGCGGCGTTTTCTGGTAGTGGGAAAACGTAAACACCCTCAACCCATTCATCGGCCGTATTTTCAAAAGTCTGCGATAAAGTCGTGCGAATAACGGGACCTGCTATATCCATTTTCACATCAGTCGCGACCATGGGAGCCTGAATATATCTTCCGGGCGTTTGGGTGCGAAACATCAAAGTCCCTGATTCTGCGTCATGCATTCTTATTTCATTAAGGCTCTCTGTTTGGCTGATGCTGGGAACGGGAGGGGAGGTTTCTGCAAGGGCTATGGTGGGCAAGACGCTAAGTCCCGTCAGTATCGCTGCGGATGTGAAAAGAATATTGCGTAGTGTCATGGCAGGCTCCCTCGTCATATGATTGTGTCAGGAGTTTTTAAAATGCGAGTATGCGCATAGGGGGGCGGCTTTATGGTGGTTGCGCGGCAATGACGCCCCGTTTTTGTCTTACTTTCGGTTTTCGGCACAGGATAGCCACAATTCTTCGGATTTATGAGGGCTATTAAGTGTCAGGCCGAAGCTTGCTCAACTTCAAACTCTTTCCTTTGCACAGCGTTTTTCTTTGGATTCCTGATAAATAAGATTTTAAAGGATAAGAGCCGCAGCGTTTATTCACGGCTAAGCTGAAGGAAAAAATGCCGCTTTATCTGATATGTTTGTTTTTTATTGTTGCTGCGCTTTACGCGGCCGTCGGCTTTGGCGGGGGCTCGACTTATAACGCCTTGCTTGTCCTTTACGGCACAGATTACCGCATTCTTCCCGCGATTGCATTGGCCTGTAATATTATCGTCGTCTCAGGCGGCATTTGGCGATTTTCTCAAGAGCGGCTACTGAATGTTCCCGCCCTCTTGCCTTTCCTTGCAGCCTCAATGCCTGCCGCGTGGATAGGCGGACGGCTCGCTGTATCCGAGACGGTCTTTATTGGGCTTTTAGGCAGTGCCTTACTTCTTAGTGGATTGCGGCTTCTTTTTCAGCGTGAGTATGTCTTTGAGGCTGAGGATAAACCGCGTGCCTCCTTGCCGCTTGCGCTCTTATCAGGCGGGGGTATTGGTCTATTGTCTGGCCTCGTTGGCATTGGCGGGGGCATATTTCTAGCGCCCCTGCTGTATTGGCTGCGCTGGGATACACCGCGCAAAATTGCCGCCGCTTGCAGCTTGTTTATCTTGGTCAATTCGGTGTCAGGCCTAACAGGGCAAGTGATGAAACTGTCCGGTACATCATTAGTCTCCTTGGCGCTGCCGTATTGGCCGCTTTTGCCAGCCGTGTTTTTCGGTGGCCAGATCGGGTCTTGGATGGCGTCAAAACGGCTAGAGCCGCGCCTGCTTAAGCGCTTAACGGCTGTACTCATATTATATGTGGCTCTGCGGCTCTTGTCTAAGTGGATGAGCCTGATGGGGTGGGGGCTCTAAGCCGTAATAAATCACGATTTTGTTAAATGTGGGATAATTCCCACGATTATTGGTTTTGTATCTCGCAATTTTAAATTAAGGCCTTATATAGAGCTCAACCACGTCAAAACTTGATGTGGTTGAAAATTAATCCCACGCGTAAGGACAGCCCATGAGCGACGGCGTTAAAACACTGATAGAAGCAGCTGAGAGCTATGCAAAGGCGTCGGGCGCAAGCCTGTCAACGGTTTCTCGCAAAATTCTCAATGACGGGGCAGGGCTTAAACGCCTTCAAGAGGGGGGCTCTTGTACGCTTAAGACGCTTGAGAAAGCGACCTCCAAACTCAATGACTTAAAAGCTGGCCTTAACGGTCCGCGTTTGACGCATCTTGACCGCCTTGAAGCTGAAGCCATTCACATCATGCGCGAGGTTGCGGCGGAGTGTGCCAACCCCGTCATGCTGTATTCTGTTGGTAAAGATAGTTCGGTCATGCTGCATCTCGCGGAAAAAGCTTTCTTCCCCAGCCGTCCGCCATTTCCGCTTATGCATGTGGATACGACATGGAAGTTCAGTGAAATGATTGCCTTTCGCGATCGCCGCGCAAAAGAAGTCGGCATGGATTTGATTGTCCATTCCAACCCGGACGGCATTAGAGACGGGGTTGGCCCGTTCACTCACGGCTCGGCGGTTCATACGGATATTATGAAAACGCAAGGTCTCAAACAGGCGCTGGACGCGCATAAATTTGACGCCGCCTTTGGCGGCGCGCGGCGCGATGAGGAAAAGTCTCGCGCAAAGGAACGCATCTTTTCTTTTAGGTCAGAAAACCACAGATGGGACGCGAAGAACCAGCGGCCTGAGCTGTGGAATATTTATAACACACGCGTTCACAAGGGCGAAAGCATGCGTGTCTTCCCGATTTCTAATTGGACTGAGCTTGATATCTGGCAGTATATTTACAAAGAGCAGATTCAAATACCTGACCTTTATCTCTCAAAAAAACGCCCCGTTGTCGAAAAAGACGGCGTGCTAATTATGGTTGATGATGACCGGATGCCTATCGAAGACGGTGATGTGGTCGAGGAGAAAATGGTGCGTTTTCGAACGCTTGGCTGTTACCCGCTGACTGGCGCCGTCGAAAGTGAGGCCGTGACATTGCCTGACGTTATTCAAGAAATGCTTTTGACCACGACATCAGAACGCCAAGGCCGCGTGATTGACAGCGACGTCGGCGCGTCCATGGAGCAGAAAAAAGAAGAGGGGTATTTCTAATGGCCCATCATGATGATCTCATTGCCACTGATATTTTGGGCTATCTTCAAGCCCAAGAGAATAAATCTTTTCTGCGCTTCATAACTTGCGGGTCTGTGGATGACGGGAAGTCGACTCTCATCGGGCGGCTTTTATATGATTCAAAGCTTATCTATGAAGATCAGCTCGCGAGCATTGAGAAAGACAGTAAAAAATCCGGCACGCAGGGCGATAAAATAGACCTCGCACTTCTCGTGGACGGCCTTGCCGCAGAACGCGAGCAGGGGATTACCATCGATGTTGCTTACCGTTTTTTCAGCACGGATAAGCGTAAATTTATTGTCGCAGATACGCCGGGCCATGTACAATATACACGTAATATGGCGACAGGCGCGTCTACGGCTGATGTGGCTGTCCTTCTGATCGATGCGCGTTACGGCGTACAGGAACAAACCCGCCGACATGCTTATATCGTCTCGCTTCTAGGCGTGAAACACGTCGTTGTCGCGATCAATAAAATGGATATCAATGGCTTTGACCAATCCATTTATAACGCGATTGAAGTTGATTTCCGCGGCTTTGCCAAAGACCTGAATTTTGACGACATTACCTGTATTCCGATGTCAGCGCTGGACGGGGATAACGTTACGACCAAGTCAGAAAAATCAAACTGGTATAAAGGACCCGCCCTTCTTGAGTATCTTGAAGACATCGACGTCAGCACGTCTAAGACTGGGGGGCAAAAAGACGCGCCGTTCCGTTTGCCTGTACAATGGGTGAACCGTCCCAATTTGGATTTTCGCGGTTTCTCTGGAACTGTAGCTTCCGGCACAATTAATGTCGGCGACGAAATTATCGTCACGCCGTCTGGAAAACGTTCTAAAGTAAAAGAGATTGTGACCTATGGCGGCAATCTCAAAACCGCGGTTGAAGACATGGCCATCACGCTCACGCTTAAAGACGAAATTGATATTTCGCGCGGCGATGTCATTTGCCGGGCCGATAGTCCTGCTGAGCAGGCCGATCAATTCCAAGCTCATGTGCTCTGGATGGCCGAGCAAGAAATGTATCCGGGGCGGCAGTATCTATTGAAGACAACCAATAAAACGGTTCCGGTCAGTGTCACCAACCTTAAGCACGGCGTGGACATTAATGATTTTTCTGAAGTCGCGGAGAAGACTTTGGGGCTGAACGAGATCGGTGTTGTGACGCTCTCATTATCGGCGCCGATTGCCTTTGATGCCTATAGTGATAACCGCCATACGGGTAGCTTCATACTCATTGACCGCCAAACCAATGCAACGGTTGGCGTTGGTATGCTCGACTTTGCCCTGCGCCGCGCGAGCAATGTGGTGTGGCAAGATATGGATGTGTCCAAATCCGCCCGCGCCGCACAGAAACTGCAAAAGCCGGGAGTGTTGTGGTTCACAGGGTTATCGGGTTCTGGGAAATCGACAATTTCCAATCTGGTCGAAAAACGCCTGCTAGATTTAGGCCGGCATACCTATACTTTGGATGGGGACAATGTGCGTCATGGCCTTAACCGTGATCTCGGCTTTACCAAAGAAGACCGGGTTGAAAATATCCGCCGTATTGGCGAGGTGTCTCGCCTGATGGTCGATGCAGGGCTGATTACAATGGCCTCATTTATTTCGCCTTATCGTGCGGAGCGGCAAATGGCGCGAGACCTCTTAGCGGATGGGGAGTTCATCGAGATTTTTGTCAACACACCGCTTGAGGTCGCAGAAAGCCGCGATGTCAAAGGCCTTTATGCCAAAGCTCGCGCCGGAGAGATTAAAAACTTCACAGGTATCGACAGCGAATATCAAGCCCCAGAAAATGCTGAGATTACAGTCAATACAGCGGAAATGTCAGCCGAAGAGGCGGCGGAAATGATTGTGGAGTATTTGAAAGACAATGGCTGGCTTGAGAGCTAAGTCATTTTTTTATACGGATGTTCGGGCCAGATAAACTGTCTGAGTGAAGGGCTTGTTTTGAAACGGGTTGTCAAAAGTGATTCAGCTAACGTCAGGGACAATTCGTCTGGAGTTTACACAAAAAAACCGGTGACGAAAATCACCGGTTTTTATTGATTGGTAGTGAGAGAGAGACTTGAACTCTCGACCTCAGGATTATGAGTCCTGCGCTCTAACCAGCTGAGCTACCCCACCCTATCAAGGTCGCGTCTATAGGCGATTAGGCATTGTGCGACAAGCCCCCAATTTCGCTGTTTTGCAGCCTAGCCTTTGCCGTCGAGAAATTGCTCTATGCGTTTCATCCGCGCTTTTTCATCGTCCCACAAATTGAGAATATCGCGCATGCGCGACTGTACTTCGCGTTCCACAGCGTCTTTCGGCGCGGCGGCAAGAACGCCGACAAGCATTGTTCGGGCGCGCGGGCCGTTGGCGTCGAAATCAAGCTCAGCCAATGATAGGGCGTAATTGCTGGTGATAATAATATCTTGAGGCCGCAATGTGAGGGCGTCGTCGTAAGCGGCTTGGCCTTCCGCGAGATTCGCGCCAAACCATTTGTTGCCGTTTTTCTCGCCCGTTTTACGCAAAATCCCCATATGCCATGCGCCTAGGAGTGCATAGGCGCGGCCATCCTCAGGCGTGCTTTCGCATAAGGCGTCGACAAGCCCTTTCGTTTTCTGCGGAAGTTTCTTGCGCCAAGCTTTGAACGGCGATGTCGCGCGCGTAATAAAACCGTCGGCCAAAGCGTATTGGAACTGGGCCTCTTTGTTGTCAGGGTCGGCCGCGAGAACGGATTGCGCTAAGGCTAAGGCCTCTTTGGCGGCATCTTTATCGTCTCCCGCTAGGCCCAGTAGCACTTTTGCATTGAGCGCTTCTGCGGCAATCAATTTGGCTTCATTTGTGCTGAGCTGCGGCGCAGCGCTTACGGCAAGATCGAAATTGCCCGCAATCAGAGCCTCGCGGGCCTCAACTTCAGTACAACAAGCAAAGGCCGTGCTCGCGCTTAGGAAAGCGGCACCTGCAATTGAAATAATAACTGTTCGTAAAACGGGCATATCCATATGACGAGTGAAATACAAATATGGGTCTATGTCCAGTGAATAGCTCAGATGTGCACAGCGCGGCCTATTCTGTTTCGCGGCCAAAATTCGGGGCAGGACTTTCTTGGCCAGCATCGATAATCTTAGACCGAATATCGCGTGTTTTTGAAAAATGTTTGAGCAGAGCGCCGCCGTCATCCCAGCGTATTGCGCGCTTCAGTGCCGTTAAGTCTTCAATGAAGCGGTCTACCACTTCCAGCACGCTATCGCTGTTCTCTAGAAATACATCGCGCCACATAATAGGGTCAGAGGCGGCAATGCGGGTGAAATCGCGAAAGCCGCCCGCTGAATATTTCACCACATCATTTTGCGTGACTTCTTCCATATCGACGGCTGTTCCGACCAGCGTGTAGGCAATAAGGTGCGGCACATGTGAGGTTGTTGCCAAGACAATATCATGGCGCGCGGGGGTCATAAACGCGATGTTACTGCCGAGGGCTTCCCAGAATTTGGCAACGGCTGTTGCGGGCGCGCTATCAGGGTCTTCGGGGGTCAATATGCACCAGCGGTCTTTAAATAGCGTCGCAAACCCGGCGTCGGGGCCGCTATATTCTGTACCTGCAATAGGGTGCGCGGGGACAAAGATAACCCTGCTGCTTAAGTGTTCATCGACCGCGCTTATGGTTTTGGCTTTGACCGAGCCGACGTCAGATAGAATTGCGCCGCTTTGCATAGAGGGCACGACAGCTTTGGCAACCGCGCCCATTTGGCCGGGCGGGACGCAGAGGATGACGAGGTCAGCGCGCGGGGCTAAGGCGGCGGCGTCTGTGCTAATACCGTCGGCAATCTCAAGGCGTTTAACCGCGCTGCAAACGCTAGCCGATGTATCGGCTATCAGAATAGTTTTGGCCGCGCCGTTCGCGCGCGCCGCGCGGGCGACAGAACTGCCAATAAGGCCGCCGCCAATGATTAAAACTGTGTCAAAAATAGCCATGACTTAAACCGTATCTGCTGGGCAGGATGGGCTTTGCAGCGGGTCAGGCAAGCAGCCAATTATGCGCGCTTGCGGGTCAATCTTTTGCGCGGCCGATATATCGCCGATATAACCGTTAACTTCATAAAGGCGGTTTTCGCCCGCTTCGGCCCGCAGTTTCGCGGGGCTGGGCAGAGCAGATAGCGCCTCTGTGCCGCTTAAGGCGATAAGCATTGTATCTGCGCCAGAGGGCGCTAGGTCCGCTGTTGCAACCGCTACAGCGCGTGGCCAGGCGGAGCCTGTTACAACTCTGGGAAGCCCTGCGTGGATTTTCATATCGGGCATAGCGCCTCCGGCACATAACGCGCTCCACCAGCTATTCATGCCAATAGGCGCAGGCAGCACGGCGACGCCTTCATCTTCATTATAGGCCGCGGCTAAAGCGGCGCTGGCTGTGGGATAAGACAAAGCCGGGAGTGACGCCCCAAAGCGGTCATGCACCAGCGTCCACACGTCTAGCGTATCGCCTTCGAGCGCGACGTGCAGGCGCATCGGCCCTTGGGCGGCGAGGCTTGCGCTCATCAGCTCTGCCCAAATTTTGGAGACAAGCACGGGCGAGCTGTCTGCTGTGCGGGCGGCAAGGTCGCGGACATGGCTCTCCTCGCGAGAGGGCCGCCAGACGCGCAGGCCTGATTTGGCGCGCCGCACAGCCAAGGCCAGATCAAGCCGTTCAGCAATGAGGTCCAGTAGGGCGTTATCAACGCGGTCAATCTCGACGCGCACCTGTTCAATGGGCATTGGTTCTGAAGTATCGTTGGTCATCTATTCGTATCGCGGTTTGCGGCGGGCTTTCCTATTGGCGCAGCCCCGAAACTGGGCCGCATGACAAGCCGAGATTTTATCCCCGGAGTTTCGGCATAAAGGCGCTTGAGCGCTTCGACAAGCACAACCCCAGAAAAACTCGGCCAAACGGTTTCGCCGAACTTCTCAAAGCTGCGTACAGTCGAGCTATGAGACAGGCGGCGCATCGGCGGCACAAACAGCGCGCCCGACCACACGGTGGGCACAAAGCCCGCCCCGCGCAATGCCGCGCGAAGCTGGGTACGTGAAAATGGCCGCCCCGCGCCAAAGGGCGTCGCGTCAGATCGCGCCCAAAGGCCCGAGCGGTTTGATGCTAGAATCACAATGCGGCCTTCGGGGCGGGTGACGCGCCAAAGCTCCTTAAGCAGAGCCGGCAAGTCGGGTGTTTCTTCAACGCCGTGGGCGACGAAAATATGATCAAAGCTATTGTTGACAAAGGGGAGCTGATGATCCTCAGTCAGGCAAGCAATCACGCCGCGCCTTGACGTCTGCGCAATCGCGCCTTGTCCACCCGGCATGGCCAAAATGATGCGTTTGGCCTGCGCACTATAGGCGGATAGATAAGGCCAGCTATAGCCATAACCCATCACATCACGGCCCGCGAGGTCCGGCCAGAGATTATCAAGCCTGCGCACAACCATTTCGCGCGCCGCCACACCAAGGCGGGAGGCATAAAACTGCTCAAGATGTATTACGTTTTGGCGCATAATGGTGTTTAATGTGTCTCCTGCGTGCTAGACTAGACTTAGTGAGACAAAATAACCACTGGATTTGATGACTTATGCTTTCAATTAAAACGTTTCCCTGCCTGATGGATAATTACGGCTTTCTTCTACATGACAGCGAAAGCGGCGCGACGGCGACTATCGACACGCCCGAAGCGGCCAAGATTAACGGCGCCCTGTCAGAACAAGACTGGAGCCTGACCGAGATATGGAATACGCATCATCACTTTGACCATATCGGCGGCAATCTAGAACTCGCGAAAACGCACAGCGCGATTATTCGCGGGCCAGGTCATGATAAAAAACGTATTGCTGGATTGACGCACGGCGTTGAAGGCGGCGAGCGTTTCATGTTCGGTCGTCACGAAGTGCAGGTTATCGCCACGCCCGGCCATACAACAAGCCATATCATTTATTACATCCCCAGCGCCCATGACGGGCAGGGAGCGGCTTTCGTAGGTGACACTATTTTTGTGATGGGCTGCGGGCGATTATTTGAAGGCTCGCCCGCCGATATGTTTAGCAGCATGGCGAAAATTTCGGAACTGCCTGCCTCGACAAAGCTATATTGCGCGCATGAGTATACTTTATCCAATGGTAAATTTGCGCTCACGGTAGAGCCTGAAAATCCCGATTTGCAAGATTATATGAAAGAGGCCAAGCAGCTGCGAGACAAAGGTATCCCGACGGTGCCCACTACGGTGGCGCGCGAAGCGCTGATAAATCCATTTATGCGGGCGGCCTCCGCGCAGAGGCTCGGCGAAATTCGTAAAGCGAAAGATAATTTCTAATGCGCGGTTTTATTTTATTAGCGGCGCTTAGTCTTACGGCCTGCGCGGCAACACCTGCGCCAATTCCCGAAGCGGTGGATACGCCCTACCGCATAGCTGCAGGCGATGATGTCCTCGCGCAGCGCGCTACAGCCAGCAATGATGTGGTGAGCGAGGTTTATCATTGGGTTCACACAAACGAGTACCCCAATATCGAATCCCGCCTTCGCGCTGAAATCCCAAACACCACGCGCAGGCTCTATAACCCCGAAGACGGCGTGCGCGTAAAGTATATTGGCCGCGAAAATGTCTATTCTTGGTCTGCTAACTCCGGTCAAGTAAAACGCGGTACATGGGAGATAAAGGACAGCAAATTTGGCCCGCAAATCTGCGAAACCTTTTACGGTGCGGTCACATGCCTCAATACAGTCGAGCAGCTCTCAGGTGTCGGCATGATAGATAGCCGCGCGGGTGACGTGTTTGGCTTAGCTGCGGGCGGGCGGCCAGTGGCGGGTGAGGATGGGCTGCCAGGGTGGGAAAACTAACGTAAGCCTCGTCTCTTTTATATCGTACGTTTTTCCTGTAATTTCTCTTAAGAATAAACGTCCTTATTTTGCCTCATACGCCATAGGGTTAGGACCGCTAACGGCCTGTCAGTCTTCATATTTCAGACTGAACAGGCAGAATGCTAGGAGTAGAGTGGCCGCAACTCCTGATCCTCCTGCGAGAGACCGCGGCACAAAACCTTGTGTTCCAAACATCATGACGAGTGCGTTAGTAACCAAAGCCAGCAGGCCAATTAATATGGCCGCGCCGCCCAGTGTCTTTTTCAAGCCTTTATTGTCTGTGCCTAACAAGGCCATACCGAAAACCACAGCTGCTAAGCCCAGCAGAATTTTCGCTGCATTATAACCGAAGAATGAAAACGCAAAGACTGCGGACATAACACCGCCAATCTCAGCATTGGATTGAACGGCCTCGCGAACGGGACCAAATTGCGTTAAGCCTATGCCGACTTGTATCACATTGAACACCGCGCTGAATGCAATTGCGGAAAACCCTAAAGTGTAGCGCTTGGCCATCACCAGAGCGGAGCCTGCAATAGCCGCCATAAGTACGAAGAGCAGCGCTTCCAAACCCCAAAGGAATTGACGGTCAAACGTGGGCGCATGGAGATAAAGGGCTGTATAGATGGGTTGCGAAATGGATGCCAAAAGCAAGAAAAGAGCCAGAATTTTAACGGTGCGGTTTTGTGTGAGTTCCATAAAGGTGTCCTTGTTAGCTGACAGCTCTTTTCAGCAATTTGATAGCGAAAGAGTCAAGCCAAAAAAGGACTGATAGTTAGGTGAGGAACATAAGATTGAGAAATTTTATACCGTTAGATTTTAACATAAAGACATTTTGAATATATATTAGACTAACTTGATATGGTCAAAACGATTGGGAAATGTGCTTTTTATTCCAAATATATTTGACAGATAGTCTTCGAGTTGGGCTAGCTTCATTGGCTTAGCAAAAAGATATCCCTGACAATACCGCACTCCCATTTTCATCAACAATAACTTTTGTGGCAAAGTTTCGACGCCTTCAATAATGACAGAATCAGATGTGGTTAAAGATAAATCCACGATGGCTTTTAAAAAATCAAAGCCTTTTGAGTCTTCGATATTTTCTATGAAACATTGGTCTATTTTGAGCGTCGTGACGTTTAATGTGTTCAGCCTGTTAATAGAAGAGTGACCTGTTCCGAAATCATCAATAGCAAGCGAAAACCCGGCTTGTTTTAATTTCTCAATTTGCTCTAGCGCATTGGCTTCATTCAATACGCTAGATTCTGTAATTTCTATATTGATCGTTATACCGCTCTCTTGTGCGCGCCTAAGCGCGGTGAGTGTATGGTCAATGTCATTTAGTTGTTGGGGTGATATGTTAATATTTATATAGGGCTGGATGTCTTCGCCCATGAATTTCTCTTTTATAAAAAGGGCTTCATTTGCAATCATAGAACAAAGATTGTCTGAAATATCACTAATCAAGCCTGTATTTTCTGCAATAGGAATAAAAATATTAGGTGAAATGTTTTTGCCGTTTTTATCGGTTAGCCTGACTAGGGCTTCGAATCCAATGGGTCTGTCTGTCATCAAGTCAATGATGGGTTGGTAATGGACAGAAAATAATTTATGGATCAGCCCGTATTCAATAGCCTGTTTTACTTCATCTTTATGTATAATATTTGCGCGTATGTCTTCATCAAATATGCGGGCCTTCTTCCCGTTAATAATGGCATCCCTGATGGCGATATCTGTAAAGGTCAGTTGTTCTTCACTTGAAGACGCGTAATTAAGTAGTGTTCCGCCTATCATGATAGGCGGGACTTGGCTCCCTAGATGCGACACTGCAGCCTGTGTTAACTCAGCGGAGAGATTATTGACAAAATCATCTAAATCTATTTGGCCATGCGGGTAGGATATCCAGACCGCTACGTTTCGGTTTGATAATCTTCCAATTTTGATGACCTTTATAGCCCTCAAAAAAGGTAAATCGGAAATCAAACTAATGACATCATTATTTAAATCCGTACTGGCAAAACTCGTGATTCTTATCTCGATAAGGGCATGCGCACTTTTAGGAGCTCTACGTTTGGAATCGTTCAAAAACTTAGCAAGGCTTTGTAGGAATATAGGCCTGCGTAAATAGCCTGTTGCCGGGTCATGCCGGACTAAATAGATGAAGGCATATAATATGGCTGTAATAATTATAAACTGTAGAATTCTTTCAACTTCAGCGCCTATCAAGATTTTGAAACTGGTGAGATATTCAACATAACTGTTTGTCAGCCCTGTGAATTCTGGCTCAAGAATGGCCAAATAGATCAAAGCAACCCAAGTGATAATAGCTGCGCCGCATGTTTTTAAAAGTATGGGGCCATGTACCAAAACCACCCGAGACGTTAAAAAGACGAAGAATATATTGGCAGTTGGGGATTTAAGGGCAACAGAAATGGGTACATCATAAATATAGGCGTAGCCAATCAAAATGGCCGCCATGCCAAGAAAATCGAGGAAGGCGCACGTTAAATGATAAATATCTTCGCGCGGTTTTTTCCAGTTTGCTACTAAGCGCACAATAGCGAGCGCGATCACAACAATTGAAATACATATGAGTAGTACGGCTGACCCAGAATCGCTTGCATGTGGGGTTAATAGATAAAGAGAAAACAGCGCCAAAGGAATAAGTAGGCTGATAACGCCTAGAACTCTTTGCGCATTTAATCGGTCATTCAGATAGTCATTTTTGTGACTATGAACGATATGTTGTGTTTGGAGGGTGGCAATTGATTTTAAAATTATGATACAACTATTTAGTGATTATTGTTAATTTATATAATATAAGTGTATTACTAAATTGACAATGATTTACCCTAATACAGCATAATGACTTACTGTTGATGGTCTCGGTAAAGACTGAAAGCGATTTCACAAGTGGTTTTGGAGCGGGCCCTAAATCACTATGTTGACGAAACCCTAGTTTCGGCTTAACCGAGCGTTTCACTAACCATCCGAGAGACCTATGCCTTCAGCTGCTACGCAATCTGATTACGAAAAAGCCAAAGCTTGGCCGTTTGAGCAAGCAAAGCTCATTCTCAAACGTCTGGATATAGAGAAGAAACGCGGCATTGACCGCGGCGATAGGCCTGTGCTTTTTGAGACGGGTTACGGTCCTTCTGGCTTGCCGCACATTGGGACTTTCGGCGAGGTTGCGCGCACCACCATGGTACTCAATGCCTTTCGCGCGCTGACCGATAATAAAATTCCGACACGGCTCATTTGTTTCTCTGATGATTTGGACGGCTTTCGTAAAGTACCGAGTAATATGCCAAATGCTGAGATGCTCGAGGGCCATCTCGGCAAGCCGCTGACGGATGTGCCAGACCCGTTTGGCACGCACGGCTCCTATGCCGCGCATAATAATGCGATGCTCCGCGAATTTCTCGACGGCTTTGGATTTGAGTATGAGTTCCGCAGCGCCACAGAGGAATACCGCAGCGGGAATTTCGATGGGACACTTTTAAAGGCGTGCGAGAATTACCAGAAAATTATGGACGTCATGCTGCCGACCCTTGGGGCCGAGCGCCAAGCGACCTATTCGCCTTTTCTTCCGATTAGCCCCTCAACGGGCCGTGTGCTTTATGTGCCAATGAAGGCGGTGGATGCGAAAGCGGGCACAATTACATTTGATGATGAGGACGGTACAGAGGTCACGCTGCCTGTGACGGGCGGCCATGTGAAAATGCAGTGGAAGCCAGACTTTGGCATGCGCTGGGCGAACCTTCAGGTCGATTTTGAAATGTTTGGGAAAGATCATCAAGCCAATGCGGGCGTCTATTCCAAAATTTGTAAAATTCTTGGCGAGAACCCGCCCGTGCAATATGTCTATGAGCTTTTCCTTGATGACAAAGGCGAGAAGATTTCCAAGTCCAAAGGTAACGGAATTGCGGTGGAAGATTGGCTCTCTTATGCCATGCCCGAAAGCTTATCGCTGTTTATGTTTGCTAAGCCGCGCACAGCTAAGCGGCTTTATTTTGATGTCATTCCTAAAGCGACGGATGAGTATTTTCAGCATCTTGCCGCCTATCCTAAACAGGAAACCGCGCAACAAATAAATAATCCAGTTTGGCATATCCATAATGGGAATCCGCCCGCCGTGGGTAATCATTACAATAGCCCGATTAGTTTCGCGCTATTGCTTAATCTCGTGTCAGCGGCCAATGCGTCTGATAAGGATATGCTCTGGGGTTTTATTGAGCGCTATGTGCCCGGTGCCACTGCAGACGATTATCCAGTGCTGGATAAGCTCGCCGTTTATGCTGTGCGCTATTATCATGACTTTGTGAAGCCGACCAAAACTTACCGCGCGCCAACGGACGCGGAACGCGCGGCGCTAACCGATTTAGCGCGGCGTTTCAGAGAGGTGCCAGAGGCGGAGCAAACAGACGGCGGCGAGCTGCAAACGCTCATCTTTACCGTTGGCAAAGATCACGAATTTGAAAATTTGCGCGGCTGGTTCCAAGCGATTTACGAGGTCTGTCTTGGCCAATCTCAAGGGCCTCGCTTTGGTTCATTCGTCGCGATCTACGGTCCCAATGAGACCGCCGATTTGATTGAAAGTGCGCTCGCCGGAAAGCTTGGTTAGCTTATCTCTCTAAAATTTATGCAGCGTTTGCCCAAAGAGGGTTAGCGCATTATCAACCACGGGGAAGGTGAGCACGACGCGTCCCTTTTCGTCCGTCGGGGCCGCCATGAGCAAGAACGAGCCCGCCATAGCTTGCCCTTGGGTGAGCATGCCAGCTTGAACAAAAGATTGAATGAGGGCGTCCGCATCGCTCACGCCCAATGTTGCCGCGCCGTTAGTCCCTGATGTTCCCATGTCTAAATCAACCGCGCCGTGAAAACTGACATTGCCCCAGTCCAGGGCGAAATCTGGTACAGTCACTCCACCTGAACTTTGCCATATGGTGACGTCATCTGCGTCAAGTGAGGTTAGTCCCGCCGCGACGCCTGTGCCTTGAATACGGCCTAGATAAGACCCAAAGGCGCGCTGCAAATCACCGCCCGCCTTATCGGCAAGGGTGAGGCCGTTGACGTTAAATACTGCGTTCATCCCGTCTAGCAAAGGGGCGGCGCTGGGAGATATCGAAACCTTACCGCTCTCTATACCGATAATCGGCGGCGCGAGGCCGCCCGCCGCGGCAACGGCTTTCAGGCCGCGCATCGTCACATGAACTGATTTCAGCTTACCCGCAACCGAGCTACCTAGTTCTACGCGCATCTCTTCGCCGGCTAAAATAAAATCATAATCCTGGCCGTTTTTACCAGTGAACTTAATACGGGCAGGTTTATCGGCGGATAATGTCCAAACCGTCGGTTTAAGCGCGCTAGCGTTGATATTAATCAGCTCTGCCTGATAGCTTGCGCTATTGCTGCTCATCGTCACATCGCTTAGCACGGCTTGGTAGCGCATAGGATAGCCCGTCACTTTTACCTCTTGGGTTAAAAGCGCAATCCCGTCTTGGCTCAGCTCGGATTTTGCCTCGTCAATTGCGCCCATAAGTACGTTTTTCCCGGCCAGCCAATAGGCACTCCAAAGTCCAAAGAGCACAGCAGGAATGAGAAGAAATTTTTTCATGGCGTGTTGTCCTTTGGCGCTATTTTATCTTCAGGAATGAGCGCGCCGCCGTGTTCGATAATGGGGGCATGCTCCGAACGGCTTTTGCGCGGCTCGCGGATAAGACTGCTAAGCAGTTTTCCATACTCCTGCGCGTAGCGGGAAAATTGCTTGCGATCTTTCCACCACGGCCCGTTCTCCTCGCTCACCACAGGGTAGGGTGTAATTCTGATGGGCCCAACGGCGCTGCGTATTTCGACTTTTGCGCGCGGCATATGATAGGCTGAGGTCACAAGAATAACGTGTTCAAAGCCGAGGGCCTCTGCCCAAATGGCTGTCTCTCGGGCATTACCTACGGTGTTTACTGCGGCGTAATCCAGATCCACACAGCACGCATCGAGCTCGTCAGTCAAGCTGAGTAAGGCTTTGATATCTTCTCGTGAATTTTGAGCGTTTACACCTGAGATTAACAACCGCTCGCCTTTGCCTCCCTCAAGTAGTTTTGTTGCCGCCTCAAGGCGGCCGCCGCCGCGCCCTGTCCAGACAACAATACCGTCTGCTTGCGGAGCCGGCGAGGGGACGCTTGGCTGGGTAATCATATACATGAATTTTAAAAACCCGCCGACCAAAGCTGCAAAGCAGAGTAGGGCGGCGAAGGCTAGAAATTTGAGCAGGCCCCATCGCCTAGACAGTTTGGGTTTTCCTTTGGATGTGTCTGCGGCCCGGCTCATGTATAGAGCCGTGAGCTGCGAAGAATTTGCCGTGCGCTCGCCCAAGCTGCTGCCGCGCAGATAATTGTAAAGACCAGACACAGCAAGGCGAGCATGAGAAGATCAGGGGCTGCGGGTGTTAGGCTCATATGAAGTCCATTTTCTGATGGACCGCGCAAAAGCCGAAATAACCCCAAAAATAATAAGGCGCCAAAGGCTCCGGTAATCGCCGCGAGCGCGCCAATTTTGACGGCGCGTATCATAAATAATTGCGTGATAAAATTATCAGGCGCGCCGACTTGAGAAAATACTGAGATGGTCTTGCTCTGCGCGGCCATAGCGGAACTTGTCGCGAAGACAGTTGCGGCTGTTCCTGCAAAAAATGTGAGTAGTAATATCAGCCAGCTTCCGACGCCAAAGGCCTTTGCCGCGCGCGACATCTCGCCCTCCCATTGACTATGATCATCAATCATGGCGGAGATAGAGTCTTTCTCAAAGGCGGCTCTTAAGGTATTTCGCTGCGCTTTATTGCTGCCCGATAAGGTGATGAGCACGGGCAGAGCGATGCCTTCGGGCAAGCCGCTTTCAAGGCTTTCCCCCACCCAAGGCTCAATTAATGATAATGCGTCTGCATCGTTCACACGCAGAGCTTTAAGCGACGGCTCTGTCCGTGCAATTAAACTCATGGCTTTTTGAGCCGTTTCAAGGCGGGTGTCAGGCGTTACATCGGTCAGCTGTATCGTGGCCGCCCCAGAGAGACTCGCCCGTAGCCCGTCATAATGCCGCGCGCCCATTTGAGAGGACAACAACGCTAGGGCTGCGAGAAATGCCATAACAATAAGCACAACCCAAAGAGGCCGCTCGGCGGTTTTATCCACGGGTAGAAGCGGCTCGGCTTTTTGACGGGAGATGACGTCGCTCATGCGTCAACCTCCTCGTAAAGTTTGGCATCTTGGATATGCAGTACACGCGCAGGGACTTCATCAATTAAGGCGCGGTCATGAGTGGCGATTAAGACGGTCGTGCCAAGGCGGTTCATTTCGCCAAACAGCCGGATTAACCTTGCGCCAATTTCGGGGTCGACATTGCCAGTCGGCTCATCTGCAATCAGTAGCTTTGGTTTTGCGATGACGGCGCGCGCGATCGCTACGCGTTGTTTCTCACCGCCAGATAAGGTGCGCGGCGAAGCCTCGATACGCTCGCCAAGCCCGACCCAATCGAGAAGTTCGCGTACATTGCGGTCATAGCTGCCTGCGTTCACGCCTTGGACGCGCAGGGGCAAGGCCACATTAGCGTAGACCGAAAGATGATCAATCAGGCTGAAGTCCTGCCATACGACACCGATTTTCTGGCGAAGATTGTTGAGGTCTTTTTGGGTGAGCTGAGATATATCTTTCCCAAATAATGACACTAATCCGCGCGAAGGTTTCAGCGCGAGATACATAAGACGAAGTAATGTTGACTTGCCTGCCCCCGAGGGCCCTGTCAGAAAATTAAAGGTTCCCGCGCCTAACGACAGGTCAATATCGCTTAGTACCTCTGGCCCGCGCCCATAACGCAGCCCGACGCGATCAAAGCGCACAATATCTTTGAGAGGCGGCATAGGCGGTGGAGATGGTTGACTCATAGTATAGTCATAGGACATTGCGGCGCTGCTTCGCTAATTATTTTTTCCTAAGATTGTAGGAATTTGCAGCGCGCCTCGTTTAAGGTTACATCTTATCGCAAAGAAGGTTCTGAGTCGCGGGCCTGAGATATATTGAAGGCGTTTATGATTGTTTCTTGTCCGGAGTGTGAAACTCGTTTCAAAACCTCTGCAAAGGCTATTGGACCCAATGGCCGCACAGTGCGCTGCGCAAATTGCAACTCCACTTGGTTTGTGCCAGCCGAGACGGCTGAGCTAACGCTTGATCGTTTGGCGCTTGAAGATATTGAAAACAGTCAGACCGAAATCGTCGAAGAAGCTAATCAAACGACTCAGAGGCTTAGAAAAGGCCTCGAAGGGCAGTCTAAACATCGCGAGTCTCTTCGTTCGGGACCTGCTGTTGCAGAGAGCGTCATTGCGAAATCCACTTGGACTGGCGAGGACGCTCAAGAGTTTTCGGCAAGGGGCGCACATTCGGATATGCGCGAGCGCACAGAACGCCGCCGCTCGCGCCGCCGCCTTTGGAACGTTATGCTCATCTGGTTTACCCCGCTGCTGTTAATTGCAGCTTTGGCGGCAGGAGCCTATCACTTCCGCCAAAACATTGTCGATCGCATGCCAAAATCGGCAAGCCTTTATCAAGCGATTGGCATAGAGGTTAGCGCGCCAGGCTTGACTTTAACCGCGCCAATAACGCGCTATGCTCAAATAGACGGCAAGCCCGTCTTAATCGTGGAAGGCACCGTGAGAAACATATCCAGCGGTGAACTGGCTGTTCCGCTCGTGTATTTGTCTTTGCATAACAGCTCTGGACAGAGCGTTGCGGAATGGAATGTAGAGCTTGAAACAGCGCGTTTAGAGGCCCGTAGTTCAGCGCCTTATTTATCTCAATATCCCGCGCCGCCGCTTGATGCTGTGGAATTGCGATCGCGGTTTACAAATGAAATGCAAACGATAAATACGCCTGTCGAGATGGTTGTGATTCCGCAGGATAATTAAGGCCGTGGATAAGTCTTCTGCTCCCGCGCCTGATACGCTGGTATCTTTGATTTCGAATGAAGATATTCTTCAGCGTGTTGAAGATGTGGCGGCCAAGCTCGCTAAAATCATGCAAAATGATTGGGTCGTTGTTGCCCTTATGGACGGGGCGCTTGTCTTTGCGGCTGACCTTATGCGTGCGCTTTACAACCACGGCATAAATCCCGAATTTGAGAATATGACGCTCTCCAGCTACGGCGATGATATCCAAAGTGCAGGCGAAGTGAAGGTTGAAAAAGGACTGACGCGAGATGTGTCGGGCCGCTGCGTGCTGATTGTTGATGATGTTTTTGAAACAGGCCTAACGCTGCAAACAGCCGTGCAGATGATGGGTGAGGCGGGAGCGGGAGATGTAAAAACCTGCGTGTTCGCGCGAAAGTCTGGCTATAATGAAGATATCCCGCTGCCGGATTTCAGCGCGTGGGACGCGCCGGACGCCTTCCTTGTCGGTTACGGCATGGATTTTAAAGGCCGTTACCGCGGCCTGCCGTTCATTGCAGATTTACTGGCTTAATTAAAACCGCTTGAGGAGCCGATCAAGATAGTCACGTTCCTGCTGTTCGCGTTCTTGCTCGGCGGCGCGGCGGCGCAGTTCCTCAAGCAGCTCGCGTGAGCGCGTAGCATTGTCGCGCGGATCAATATCTTGGCGGCTGAGATCATCATTTGCACCGTCTTGTCCCAAAGGATTACCTTGCTCGGCTTGTTGGCCGTCTTCACCGCGTTCTTGGCGCGCTTGTTGCGCGAGGCTTTGTCCCGCATTGCGAAGGGCCTCAATGGCGTCGGCTTGTGCCTGCGCCGCCGCGTCAAGATCCCCAGACTTGAGCGCATCTTCTGCGCGCTGCATGGCCTGCGCCGCTTCGCCGAGGGCATCTTTTGGACTGATTAAAGGCTCTGCACCTGCGCCGCCCGCGCCGCGGCGTTCGCTATTAGGGTCGTTTTCGCCGCCCCCGCCGAGGCCGTTTTCATTGGGCTCATCCGCGCTACCAGGGGCGTCGCCCTCTTGCTCGCCGCCGCTTGATGGGTCAGCGGTGCCCGAACCTTCAGGAAGTTTGTCTTGTACGCCGTCCAGTAATTCTGCGAGTTTTTCTTGGCGCTCGGCCAGCTCATCTTCGCTAAGGGCTTGCTGGCCTTGTCCAGCTTGCTCTCCGCCAGACTCTGCGCCTTGTCCTTGTTGACCTGGCTGTTGACTTTGGCCTTCGTTTTCAGCTTGTTGCTCAGCCTGCTCCGTTTCGTCTTTTAGCTCTCTTTGCTCCCCCAAAAGATCGGCCAGTTCCTCGAGGCTTTCTTTCATTTCTTCGCTCATTTCTCCAGATGAAGGATCGCCGCCTTCGCCTTGACCGCCTTGCGCCATTTGAATTTTCAAATTTTCAAGCAGCTCTGCAAGTTTCTTGAGGGCAATGCGCGCGCCTTCTGTGTCGCCAATACGGTTGGCTTCTTCAATGGCTTTGAGAAGTTCTTCAATCTCGTCTGTGCTGCGCCCTTCGCCGCCTCCGCCGCCTTCATTTTCAGCCATATTGTCCATGGCCTCTTCGGTAAGCTGTTTAATATAGCGCTCGACAGCCGTATCATAACGCTGAAACAGCGTATCAACCTCGCGCTGCGGAGCGCGGCGAGCTATGCCCTCATTTAGATTGGCTTCGGCTTCGCGCATTTCCTCAAGCGCGCTGCCTAGCGTGCCAAATTCGGCGCGAATGGCGATGCTCCAAAGCGTGTCTGGTATGGGTTCTAGCGCGTCTATCTGACGTGAATGGCGCAGCGTACTGAGCGTATTCTTAAGCCCAATGAACACAGCTGGGTCTTCGTAAAGACCGGCGGGCGCATCAGTTATGGCCTCTATTAGGGCTGCGGCGCGCTGAATATCCTTGGGCGCGCGGCCGAGTTTTTGATCCGTTTCCCAGTCATCAAAGCGCGGTAAATTTGCCCATTCTTTTCGTGTGCGGCGAGGCGGCGGGCCATAGCTCTGCCCGCTGTTAAGTCCCGACATGACAAGCAGCCGCTGTTCAGCTATTGCCTTGGCGATGGGCTCGATGAAAATTTTATCAGGAATGGTAAAATAGGCAAATTCGCTTTCCGCCGTTTCGCCTGTACCGTCAGCCGCGATGAGGCGTCCCTTTACCTTTTGCCCAGCCCATTTATGCTTGGTCAAATCAAGCACAGCGTCTGTGCCTTTTGTCTCGCGCACAGATTTACCTGCTAAAGGCACAATAACTCTGTCTTTGACGACTGTGTCTTTGGCTATTGTGTCTGGGGCCGCGCCGCCTTCAAGCAGGCTCATTTCAAGGACGAGGCTCTCTACGCCGTAGTCATCTTGTAAGGCGTATTGAAAGCTGAGACGGTCGCGTTTATCGGCTTTGGGTTCGGCCACCCAATCCACCTTTGGCGCCGTATCTTGCAGGACAACCAAATTCCAAAGGCGGCGTTTAGTCCCGACTTGCCATTTCGCTTTAGCAGACTTGCTTAGGATTGTGCGAGTTTCAAAACTGTCTGGACCGAGGCGTTTCAGCTTCAGATATTTGGAGCCAAACAGACCACCTGTTTCCAGCTTAAGCCGGGGCGCGTCTTTTAAGCCTTGTATGCGCGCGACCAGTTCTGAGCCTGCGGGGATATCAACGGTTTGCTGACCCTTAAAATAGACGGGCGGACGGCCTGTATAATCCGGCGGGTCAACCCAGGCATCAAAGGTAACTTTGGCGGGGTCCATCGGGCTTTGCCAACTCGGCGAGAGCGCGCGGCGCAAACGCTCGCCATTATCGCCAACACCTACAATGACCGCGAGGACAAGCACGATGGGGGCAATAAAGCGCATAAAATATGTGTCGCGCGGGCCGATGACGCGGATGGGCGTAGCTGGATTGAGTTTTTCAGCGGCTATACGGGCCTTGGCTTGATGCTCCTCCCAGAGCGCATCACCGAGCACAGGGCGGTCGCGCAGTGTGTCCAGTGGACGGTGAGACACGCCGCTATCGCTTTCAACGCGGCGGGCAGCTTCATTATAGCTTGGGATGTTTTCGCTGCGCGCTGAGATGGCGGCTTTTATCAGGAAATATAGGGTGAATATCAGGGCGATCAACCGCCACGGATCGCCAATACGCTGCCATAGCCCGACATAGGCTCCTGAAAAAAAGAGCGTGATGGCTAAGACGGCGAGCGCCAAAACGGGGGCGTAACGCTCCCATATCATCCACAGCCGCGCGCGGCGCGTGAGCGCGTCACCTGCTTTTAAGAGCGGATCTTTTGCCGTTTCAGTTTTGGAAAATGGGCCTAACATTATCTGTTTATAGCCCGCTAATTGCGGTTTTGCCTATTAAATTTAAGGTCACATTGCAGTGACATTTTCGCTCGTATCTAATCGTTACACCCAATTCGGAATGGATTCGCTGCGAAGTATATCTTCGAGATTCGGACGTTCGCGCACGATAGAAAATTTATCGCCGTTGACTAAAACTTCAGGCACGAGCGGGCGCGTGTTATATTGGCTCGATTGCGCCGCACCGTAGGCCCCAGTCGAATGCAGCACAATTAGGTCGCCCGCCTTCATTTCCGGGAGTTCACGGCGCTTGGTAAAGGTATCACCGCTTTCGCAAATTGGACCCACAACGTCGTAAGTCTGAGCTGTAAAATTACGGCCCGGGGCTTTGACGGGTTCAATCTCGTGATAGGCGTCATAAAGCGCGGGGCGGATAAGGTCGTTCATGGCGGCGTCAATAATTAGAAATTCACGGTCTTCGCCAGACTTGGCATAGACCACTTCGGACACAAGCACGCCCGCATTACCCGCAATCATGCGGCCGGGTTCAAAGATAAGTTCGATGTCCATATCCGCTGTGAGAGATTTCACAAGCGCGCCATATTCAGACGGCGGCGGCGGCGTTTTTGCATTATCGCCGTAAGGTATACCAAGCCCGCCGCCTACATCAAAGCTTTTGATGTTATGGCCTTTGGCCCGCAAATTCGCGATCAGCGCGCCGACCTTTTCAATGGCGGCTTGAAAGGGTTCAAGGCTATCAATCTGGCTGCCGATGTGCATATCCACGCCGACAACCTCAATACCTTTAAGCTCGCCCGCCCGCGCGTAGGCCGTCTCGACTGATGACCAAGCGATGCCAAATTTGTTCTCGGCTTTACCCGTTGAGATTTTCTCATGTCCGCCGGCAGACACATCGGGATTTACGCGAAAGGCAACTGGCGCGCGTTTGCCCATTGACAGGGCGACGTCTGAAAGGCGCTCAAGTTCTGGCAGGCTTTCAACATTAAACACGCGTATGCCAGCCTTTAATGCTGCGCGCATTTCTGGTTCGGTTTTGCCAACGCCAGAGAAGACAATCTTAGACGCAGGGATACCGGCGGTCAGAGCGCGGACAAGCTCGCCTTGGCTGACAACATCTGCGCCAGCGCCGAGTTTGGCGAGCGTTGCGAGCACAGCAATATTAGAATTGGCTTTGACTGAATAGGCAATTAGTGTTTTGCGGCCTTCAAAGGCCTTAGCAAAAACGTTAAAATGGCGGGTGAATGTCGCGCTAGAATATACATAGACAGGCGTGCCAACCTTGGCGGCAATCTCGTGCAGGGCCACGTCTTCGGCGAACATTTCGCCGTTTTTATAATCAAAATGGCGCATGTTTAGCTATCTGTATCAGGGTCGACGGGTTTTGTAGTGCCGGATTTTTCACCCCAAATTGGCGGCGGTGTTTCGAGGCTGCCTTTAATGCCGCACCCGCTGAGCAATAGCGCGGCACACATAAGAAAGGGCGTTAGGGTTTTGCGGGTCATAGGGTCTTTTAGGCATAGCAGCGCGAGGCGTAAAGCAGTTTCACCAGACATTCACCTGCACTGTCATATGAACTATCTTTCATTGGTAAAACCCGCAAATATTGCAGATACTAACCTCAAGCTAGGACTGGATTATGAGACACATATTTTCTGCCGCCATTATGAGCGCATCCATGCTCGCCTTTAGCGCTGCTTCTGCGGATGATTATGACCGTGAAGGTGTGCGAGGAGAGGTCTATTGCTTTCCAACACAGGACGCTGTGGAAACTGTGACGAAGCTTCAAGGCGCCAAAGAGGATAGAAAAGACGTCGTCGCGCCGCCGCTTACGCCCCGCTTTCGTATATTTGATGGCGGCGAGCTGCCGCAAGGGTTTTTTCTGCGCGGCGATGACAATCAAGTGCTGACAGATATTCCAGTACAGCCAGACGGTACGACGCCGGCTTTTATATCAAAAATTTTCAGCGCTGAGCAAGGCAGTGATATTTGCATTCAGGACAATACCCGCATTGGCCGGCCTGGCGATGACGAGGGACTTTATTTTGAAATGGGCTTGACGCCCGTATTTAAAAACATCTCTGGCCGCTACGCGATTGATGAACTGACCGAGGGGTGTAAGGACGGCAAGTCCCTTTACAAGAAAATGGTACCCGCTGCCGTACGGATTTTAATGCCAAGCGCGGATCATCTCTCTTTGACATATGAGACAGAGGACACGCCGTTCCAAGCTACCGCGTATAAAGACGGCGAAGCTTTGCCTGAGATTGAGACCGAAATTTATAATGAGGCTTATGTTTTTGATCTTGAAGAACTCGAAGATATAGGCGCAGACACATTGGTTATTAGCGGAGGGGCTTATAGCCTCTCGCCAGTCCCAAGCGTCAAGACGATGAAAAAATTCGGTATAGGCGAGAAGAAAATTTACACACAAAATGAAGCTGGAGACTGGGTGAGATGAAAACAAAACTAATCGGAGCCGCGCTCATTTTATCTTTAGCGCCGTTGGTCTCTGCTGAGGAAGCCGCGGCCCCTGGCGCGGCGGAAAAATGTTTTTCGGCTGACACTCTTGTTAAACATGTAAAGAAAATGTCGTCTCTTAAGCCCAAGCGTATGGATACGCTGCATTCAGTTATGGACGCGGGATGGGTACGCAGACACGGGGATGACCCTTACCCCAAGGTTTGGACGCGCGCAGACGGGGTCGATACGCCTCTTTCCGTGGATGATAAAGGCATTATTCCAGATTTTAGCGCGCGGCTTTCCAGCCTAAGTAAAGGCGCTGAACTTTGCGCGCCAGAATCCCAGGATCAGGATAACCCCAATTTCGAGATGTCAATTGGTACAGCAATTTTATTCCAAAACGAAACGGGGCCTTTTTCAATCGCCGAGCTTCAAGACGGCGTTGGAGACGGAAAATCATTTTACAAAAAGATGATGCCGGGGCCAATGGCTCTGCTTGTGCCGAAAATGACACATGTTTCAGTTCAATATGAAGATAAGATGTTGCCGCTAAACGTGCGTTTTACCCAAGCGGGCGCGGCCGTTGATGCGCCGCCATATGAAATGTCCGGCTCCGTCTTTGTTTTTAGCCTTGAAGACATTGAGGCTTCGGGCGCCGATATGATGCATGTTGACGGCGGGCCATTTAGACTCACGCCAACGCCCAGTATTGAGAAAATGAAGTCACTGGGAATCATCTCTGATGATGACGATGATGAAAGTGAAAACGCCGGCGACAAATAGACTTTGGTTTTTTAAGCTTTGATTTTTTTGGTGCGCGCGATAGCCTGCACTATGAGAAAATTATTAGTTATATCCGCTGCTGTTTTAACGGCCTGCGTCCCTACTAAAGATGCGTCCAATATCGCGCTACCAAGCGAAGCCGTCAGGCCTGCCGACATGCCGGCGGCTGCGGATTACCCGTCGCAAATTTCGCCTGAGCTTGCTGAGCGGTTTTCTGCCCTTGCGCTGAACTGCGTGCATCAGGAATTTCCAAATAAAGTCTCGCGCACGACGGATACGGCTGAGGAGATTGGCCGACCGAAAGAGCTGTTTCCCGTTTTCTACGGCTGCTTTGATTGGCATAGCGCTGTGCATGGGCATTGGCTTTTAGTGCGGCTTTTGCGGGTCGGACCGCAAGATGCTTCGTGGCGCGAGGAGGCGATAGCCAAGCTTGAGCAAAGCTTTACCGAAGAGAACATTGCGGGCGAGATTGCCAATTTTGCAAGACCTGCAAGAGGCTCATGGGAGCGGCCTTACGGCGTCGCGTGGCTATTGCAATTAACGGCGGAGCTGCGCGAATGGACCCAAGATGCAAATGACCCGCGCGCCAAAGCCTGGCTTGAGCGATTAAAGCCGCTAGAGGCTGATGTAGCCGATAGCCTGAAAGACTGGCTTCCCAAGCTCGCCTATCCGATACGCCTTGGCACGCATAACCAAAGCGCCTTTGCCTTTGGGTTGATGCTCGATTGGGCGCGGGTGGCAAGCGACAACGAAATGGAACAGCTCATTATTGAACGCTCAATGCGCTTTCAC
>CAZFWZ010000012.1:0-8244 GCA_964522765.1 uncultured Caulobacterales bacterium
CTCGACTGTCATGAAAATTGAGGTTTGACCATCCAAAATTTACTGCAAAAGGCTTGACTTGATAGTAGGATAATTTAAACGCCAACTTCGTCGGGAAACTGACGCGCACGGGTAGGTGTGGTGCCGCCGTTTTAATCGCAATCCGAATTGGTTGGATTGCCGGGCCACGTCGCAATGAAAGGACTGTCATGTCCAAACGTATACAAGCTAAGTATAAACTTGACCGCCGCATGGGCGAAAACATCTGGGGCCGCCCCAAATCACCCGTTAACAAGCGCCCATACCCTCCGGGTCAGCATGGCCAAGGTCGCAAGTCAAAGCTCTCTGACTTTGGTACGCAGCTACGCGCGAAGCAAAAACTCAAAGGCTATTACGGCAATATTCAAGAGAAGCAGTTCCGCAATATTTACGCTGAAGCGACACGTCTACGCGGCGATGCGTCTGAAAACCTTATCGGTCTACTTGAAAGCCGTCTTGACGCTATTGTCTACCGCGCAAAATTCGTACCGACTGTTTTTGCAGCGCGCCAGTTCGTGAATCACGGCCACGTGCTTGTGAATGGTAAAAAAGTAAATATCTCCTCTTACCGTTGTAAAGAGGGCGACGTTGTTGAAGTGCGCGAAAAGTCACGCACTATGGCACTCGTTCTAGAAGCTCTTGAGTCACCAGAGCGCGACGTACCTGAGTACATCTCAGTCGACCCGAAAGCGATGAAAGCAACATATACACGCACGCCGAGCTTTGACGAAGTGCCTTATGCCGCTGTCATGGAGCCAAATTTAGTGGTTGAATTTTACTCTCGCTAATCCAAAGCGAGACCTGTTTCAAAACGCCGTGTCCTAAGGGGATGCGGCGTTTTTTTTGAGCTAGTCGCGCACCCATATAATGCGATAGCCGTCTTGCTCTGATTTAGGCACAACGTCTCCGCTTTCAGTATAACGAAGCTGATCTTTAAATTGGTAAAATCCGACGCGGTTAAACATGAACCTGCGCGTTCCCAGACCTGCTGATATTTCAGCCGTAGAGCTACCGATAACCTTGCATTTATAAGCCTCGACTATAATGGCGCGCATGCAGTGTTCAATCTTTAGATCAACAACGGTGCCCTCTGGGATAACATAATGGGCTCGAATGCCTTGGTGCGTACTCAGGAAAGTCCGGCGCAGTTCAAATGGTCTTAAAAATGTATTTTTGAACCAAGAAGAGCGGGTGTCTTGCATAGCTGATGCGGCATAGTTTTGATGTGATATGCCTAATATTTGTTTCGGACTGGCAAAGGGCAGCATGTAAAGAATGGTTGTGTAACAGGTTAGCGCCGCAAAAATCAAAACCACAGACGTTACTATGACGCGTCCGTAGTTTACAGATTTAGGAGACCCGCCACTCTGAAAGGATTTAAAAGCCCCCTTGTTGGAGGATTTCGAATTATATTTGACATGTCTAAGTGATGTGACCATCTAATTTGCCCACCGTAAATCGCCCACTGGAAAAATATCCAGATTACGACATAGCGCACACGACTTTAAATTAAATTAAGTTGTAAAAAAATTTGTACTTGTGGTTAATCTTGGATTAACTGGCTGACAATTCAACGCCTTTTTCGTTGAGCAGGTCGCGAAGTTCGCCGGTCTCAAACATCTCTTTAAGAATATCACAGCCGCCAATAAATTCACCTTTGATGAAGACCTGCGGTATGGTGGGCCAATTGTTAAAGTCTTTGATACCTTGGCGAATTTCAGGATCTTCTAGCACATTCACTGAGCCATACTCAGCGCCGACATAGTCGAGAATTTGTACGACTGTGCTAGAAAATCCGCATTGTGGAAACGTTGGCGTCCCCTTCATAAATAGGACAACGTCTTTTTGCTCGACAAGGGATTTGATACGGTCAGCTGTAGTGCTCATGGTGAACCTCATTGTTAGAACCTTGAGGTAATAGCGGGGAGGTCATTTATCAAGTGTAATCACGTTTTTTGCGCAGGCTTTGATACGCACACGGCTTAGCACCTGACATTAACTTCACTTAACTGCGGGCTTTTTTACAATAACCTTGCCCGAATTAGGCGTCTGGGGCTTTTGTCTCTAGCGCGAGAGCATGCAGCTCCCCATTTGCGCCGTCCATTTTACCTTTTAAAGCTGCATAGACGAGTTGATGCTGCTTGACGCGGTTCAGGCCAATAAACGCCGTCGATATAATCACGGCTTTCCAATGATTATTATCACCAGCAAGGTCAATCAGCTCTATCTCCGCGTCGGGAAACTCCGCTCGTAGAAGAGCCAAAATATCATCACCCGCCATAGCCATATCAGCTTGCGCTCGCGTTCATATAATCGGGTAGCCAGTCTTCGTGCTTTTGGCGAAGCCCCTCTAGGCTCACGTCAAATGCGCCTGTGCCAATGATACGCTCGCCGCCAACCGTGCCGACAATTTGGGCTGCAATGCCTTTGGAATTAGCCGTGCTGATGATAGGATTAACGTCGTTTTTCCCAACGGCCAGTAAGTAACGAGCTTGGTCTTCACCGAAGAACCAAGCGTGGCTTGGTCCCGAAGACGGGCCATTTAAGGTCAAGCCGACATTGCTGGAAAACGCCATTTCGCAGGCCGTAATAGCAAGGCCGCCATCAGATAAATCGTGCACAGCCTTAACGCGGCGCATCCGAATAAGCTTGCGTACGTAATCACCGTTTAATTTTTCAATAGCCAGATCCACTGGCGGCGGTGCACCATCTTCACGTTGCAGAATCTCGCGTAGGTATAATGAGCTTCCGAGCCAGCCTGTTGTTTCGCCAATAAGGATAAGCGTATCGCCTTCCGCAGCGCCCGCGAGTGTTTGGAAAAACTCAAGGTTAGGGATAAGGCCAACACCGCCTACAGCGGGAGTTGGCGGAATGGCGACGCCGTTTGTCTCATTGTAAAGAGATACATTGCCCGAAACGACAGGATAATCAAAGGCGCGGCACGCTTCGTTCATGCCTTCAATACAGCCGACAAATTGCCCCATGATTTCAGGGCGCTCTGGATTGCCAAAGTTTAGGCAATCCGTAATCGCAATTGGGTCTGCGCCAACGGCCGTAAGGTTGCGCCATGTCTCGGCAACGCATTGCTTACCGCCTTCATAGGGGTCCGCATAGCAATAGCGCGGCGTCACATCTGTGGTAATGGCAACAGCTTTATTTGTGCCGTGGATCCGGACAATCGCGGCATCACCTTTTGATTGGCTGCTATCAACGGTATCTGTCATAACATGACGGTCATATTGCTCCCAAATCCAACGCTTAGACGCGATATCAGGGGTTTGAATAAGGCGCACAAGCGCGTCATTATAATCCTGCGTTTCGAAAACATCCTCAGACTTTAAGATGGGGCGAGGGGGCGTTGGCACATGCGGGCGGTCATAATTTGGCGCGTCATCGCCCAGCGGCGCGATTGGAATATCACAGACTTTTTTGCGCTTATGCTTAAGCACGAGATTGCCGGTGTCGGTGGTCTTGCCAATTTCGGCAACGTCGAGTTCCCATTTGTTAAACACATCAAAGGCGAGCTGCTCTTTACCGGGCTTAATCACCATAAGCATGCGCTCTTGAGATTCTGAGAGCATCATTTCATATGGCGTCATATTTTCTTCGCGTTGTGGGACTTCGTCCAGGTCGATCTCAACGCCCACGCCGCCTTTATCGGCCATTTCAATGGAGCTGGAGGTTAAGCCGGCTGCGCCCATATCTTGGATGGCAATAATGGCGTCTGTCGCCATGAGCTCTAGACAGGCTTCGATGAGGAGTTTTTCTGTAAAGGGATCTCCGACCTGAACAGTTGGGCGTTTTTCTTCGCTATCATCGTCAAATTCGGCAGAGGCCATCGTTGCGCCGTGAATACCGTCGCGGCCAGTTTTTGACCCGACGTAAAAAATAGGATTGCCAACACCTTTGGCGGCTGAAAGAAAAATATTATCTGTGCGAGCAAGGCCTACGCACATGGCATTGACTAAGATATTGCCGTTATAGCCCTTGTGGAAATTCGTTTCCCCGCCAACTGTCGGGACGCCGACGCAATTACCATAACCGCCAATGCCAGCGACAACGCCGCTGACAAGCTGGCGCGTTTTCCAGTGATCAGGATCGCCAAAGCGGAGTGCGTTCATAAGAGCAATGGGGCGCGCGCCCATAGTAAATACGTCGCGCATGATACCGCCAACGCCCGTTGCCGCGCCTTGATAAGGCTCAATGTAACTCGGGTGATTATGGCTTTCCATTTTAAAGATAATCGCATCGCCATCGCCAATATCGATGACGCCGGCGTTCTCGCCGGGGCCTTGGATAACTTTGGGTCCCGATGTGAGAAATTTACCGAGGTGCCGACGTGAGGATTTATAGGAGCAATGTTCTGACCACATGACTGAGAAAATACCCAGTTCATTAATATTGGGCTCGCGTCCAAGGCGGTCGAGAATAATTGCATACTCGTCCTCTGAGAGGCCGTGTTCCTTGACCATTTCAGGCGTAATTGTCGTCTTTTTGGCCATTAGATCGATTCCAAAATTGATTTGAAAAGAGCGATACCGTCCGTACCGCCGTGTAGAGGGTCGACCGCGCGTTCAGGATGGGGCATCATACCCATGACATTTCCAGCTTCATTACAAATGCCAGCAATATCACGTGCTGAGCCATTAGGATTGCCGTCATATTTCACTATGACGCGGCCAGATTTTTCAAGCTGGTTGAGAGTCTCATCATCCGCAAAATAGTTCCCGTCATGGTGTGCAATCGGAAAGACAACATTGGTTGTTCCGTTATAGGCTTTCGTAAAACGCGAAGAGCTATTCACGATATTAAGCTTTTGCGGCTTACAGACATATTTCAGGCTTTTGTTACGCATGAGCGCACCCGGGAGCAATCCGGCCTCAGTCAGTATTTGGAATCCATTGCAAAAGCCAGCTACGTTCAGCCCTTTGCCGGCCTCAGAGACAATATCGCGAACGATCGGGGAGCGGGCTGCCATTGCGCCAGAGCGCAAATAATCGCCGTAAGAAAATCCGCCTGGGATCACAACAAGATCTAGCCCTGTAGGCAAGCTGGTGTCGCGGTGCCAGACCATTTCGGGGGCCCGCCCTGTTAGCCTTTCAAGAGCCGTCGCTGCATCGCGATCGCAATTGGAAGCCGGAAAAACAATAACGGCAGTTTTCATAGGTCCCGCCTATTCGTCTTCTAAAATATCAATGCGGTAGCTCTCTATGACAGTATTTGCCAGCAGTTTTTCGCACATTTTAATGACATCGTTTTTGGCCTCGGAGGCGTCTTCATGTGTCAGGTCAAGCTCAATAACTTTGCCTTGGCGGGCATCTTTGACACCGTCAAACCCTAGATCTTTAAGCGAACGGGCAATTGCGCGGCCTTGGGGATCCAGCACGCCTGGTTTTAGTCCAACATGAATGATAGCTTTCATGAATTAATCCTCGTTCTTGACCATGGAGACGACATTAGAGTTTGTGCCGTTTTCTTTGATGATACCAAGCCGCGTCGCGACTTCAGCGTAAGCTTCTGTGACGCCGCCCATGTCGCGGCGAAAGCGGTCTTTATCCATTTTATTATTTGTTTCGCGGTCCCAAAGACGGCAGCTGTCTGGACTGATTTCATCCGCAAGTACGATTTGATGTCCACCCTCGACAGGAAGACGACCGTATTCAATCTTGAAGTCAATTAGACGTATGCCAACGGCAGCAAATAAACCGCAAAGATAATCATTGATACGCAGTGCCAGACTGGTAATCTCTTCAAGTTCATCAGGGCTTGCCCATCCAAATGCCGTAACATGCTCTTCGGCGACAAGTGGGTCTCCTAAATCATCACGTTTGAGACAAAATTCAACAATTGGGCGAGGCAGGGTTTCACCCTCTTCAATGCCAAGGCGTTTGCTCATGGAGCCAGCCGCAACATTGCGCACAATAACCTCCAGCGGAACAATTTCGACTTTTTTGCACAGCTGCTCGCGCATATTGAGCCGCTTAATAAAGTGAGTGGGAATACCAATCTCTCCAAGGCGAAGCATCATATATTCTGAGATGCGATTGTTCAGCACGCCTTTGCCATCAAGGACGGCCTTTTTTTCAGCGTTAAACGCCGTGGCGTCATCTTTGAAATATTGAATTATCGTACCGGGCTCTGGTCCCTCATAAAGGATTTTGGCTTTGCCTTCGTATAATTTCTTGCGGCGGCTCATAGCGGGCCTCGTGAAAAGCGGGACTCAGGTGTTGAGTCTCTTTTGAATGGTCGTCCTAACCCATGTGGCGCTTAGCGGCAATCGCTTGAACAAGAAAAGACAAGCTATTTATGCCATAAAGCTGTTGATTAGCCGTGCGTGACTTCATACATATGCTCTAAGAAAACTGACTTACGTTTAAGGACTGAATTATGGCTATTTTTGATGATCGTGAAAACCGCGCGGAGACGGCATATGTTCTGGATGCGGCTAAAGAATTTAAGTCTGAAGCCAAGCGCAACAAATTGCTGGGTGAATGGGCTGCGGCTCTTATGGGTATAGAGGGTGATGGCGTGGATAAATACGCTCTATCTGTTATTGTCGCAGACATGGAAGAGGCTGGAGATGACGACGTTTTCCGCAAGCTTCGCAAAGATTTGGATGCTGCAGGGGTGGATATGTCCGACGCGGCGCTGCGCGAAAAAATGGCCGAATGTCTTAAGGCTGCCCGCGTTGAAGTTTACGGGCTTCAAGCATAAAAGCTAATATTTAAGCCTAGCGAGGTGGATTTGGCTCAGGGCAGGTAAAGTCCATGCTTGGTTGATTGGCCACAGCAAATGTTTTTAGATTACGAATATGTCTCGCAGTTGACTGCGCGTCATACATCATATTGACGCAACCCAATGTTTGCTTCGTGTCGCCGTCTATAATGGCGGCAAACCCTGTTACGCCCATCCAGCTATTATATTGCGACACGAGTTGGCGATCAAAAGCACGGTGAGCGCTAAGCTCTGAACGGCTAGGGTCTGTAATATCAAATGTCACATATTCTATGGATGGATCACGCAAGCTGTTAAGGGCTTGAGTGATATTGGGTTCAACAACTTTACAAGGCGCGCACCAATCCGCGCGAAACATAACAACATAGACCGAGGGCGTAGGGGCCATCATAGGTATAGCCATTTGAGCCGAGGCTGGCGTGGTAACGCTTAAGGCTGTGGCCGCGAGCGCGGTACTCATAACGGCTGATAATTTCCAAAAATTACGCATAACTCATCCTTTGAATTTGCGGCTTTGTACCATGATGAGGTTAAATTTTCACTGCGAAATGGCAGTTAGGCGAATAACGAGTACGTGAACGCCCTGAAAAGGGAATTTAGAAAGTTAGGTAAAAAAAAGCCCGGTCATCAAGACCGGGCCAAATCAATTGCTGATTTAAGGCTTAGCGGCCTGGATCAACATTAAATGCTGGTGGGCACTGTGTTGTCTTAGTGCGTGTTGACGCGTTAGACAGGTAAGCCGAACCAGAGGCGCGTGACGCCATTTTACGAAGCTCTTGAGCCATTTCAGAGGCGTCGAAGCGGCTGTTTACGCAACCGATAACGCGTTTGCTTTTAGCATCAACAACAGCAGCGAAGCCTGGAAGGCCAACCCACTTGTTGAATACAGGCACGATGTCATGGTCAAATGCAGAATGAGCACCTTTTTCCCATTTAGCAGCTGTAGATGTGTCGATTGTGATTTCTTCAGCCTGTACGCCAGCGATAGCGATAGCAGAAGCGAGTTGTGCGTCGAGCTGTGCGCTCTCTGCGCTTGTGTCGGCACGGAAGTTGACAACATATACGTCAGGTGACGCTGCAAATGCAGTGGCACCAAAGGTAGATGTCAGAACTGCTGCGCTCAATAGTGCGATAAGTTTTTTCATTTTCTTAGTCCTTGGTTCTCTTAGAGTTAAAATAGTTTTTTTTGTTTTTGTTATGTGCCGATTTATAGGGGGAATAGGTTTAAAAACTGCAAAAGCGCTGGTAACCGACTGTTATCCATAAGGGTGATTCAGACGAATTTTGAGCTTAAGCTATTGTAATATATAGTAAAAGATAATTGTAAAAAAATGCAACTGGCTGTTTTGTGTTAATTATGTCTAAACGGAACACCCTTTCTAACTTGCTAAATTTACGTTTTGTTTAGATACTGATTACACAGGGTTAATGTGCTGCACATGTAGGTGAAGAAAAGTGTTTGACGCGATTAGTCTTAATGATGACAGAAAA
>CAZFWZ010000012.1:8344-14155 GCA_964522765.1 uncultured Caulobacterales bacterium
GACAGAAAACTTTAAACCACAGCGGGACGTAAGAAAGTTAAATCCAAAAAGTCGTGCAGTGAGTATTAATCACATGAATGTGACTTGAGGCTGTTTATTAAATACTTAAGAGTGAATTCTTATATATTCGAATATATGCATATATGAGAATTTCGAAAACGCGAATTAAAAGGAGAATTCATGCCAAGCCGTGTTGTTGCAGCAAGAGAATTGGCTGATCTTTTTAAAGTCGTCGCTCACCCTGGTCGTATTCGTATTATAGAAGAATTACGTGACGGTGAAATTGGTGTGAATGAATTAGCTCAGAAGCTTGAATTGCCGCCTTCACGTGTCTCGCAGCATTTGTCTCGGTTAAGGTCTCATCGTTTCGTCGAGGAGCGCCGGGAAGGTCGGCATCATTTCTATCATCTAACTCAGCCAGAAATGGCGGAATGGATAGTTGACGGTCTCTCCTTTGTAGAAGCGCGGACGAGAGGCTTTTCGCCCAAAGATTTAAAAAAGGCCAAGTCACTTTGGGAAAGTGCCTCAGCTTAAGTTTTCCTACTTTATCCCCTCTCACTTTATACAAGGATTATACTATGCCTAAATTTGCAGCTGGTGTTTTGAATTTTCAAAACAAAGTCTTTCCCGGTAAACAAACTCTCTTCGAACAGTTGAGTACAGGTCAGTCACCTGAAGCTCTATTTATCACGTGCTCAGACAGCCGCATTGCGACGGGCATGATTACCCAAACAGAACCGGGGGAGCTTTTCGTCTGCCGAAATGCCGGGAATATAGTACCACCGCATTCAAATCATACAGATGGTATGGATGCGTCAATCGAATATGCTGTCTCCGTCCTAAAGGTCCCGCACATTGTTGTTTGCGGTCATTCTGGCTGCGGCGCGATGGCGGGCGCTATGAACCCGGAAGGGCTTGATGATCTACCTTACGTAAAAGATTGGCTCTCATTCTCAAAAGCCGCCGTGGATGTTGTAAAAATCACACATGCAGACAAAACGGACGAAGAGAAAATGAAAGCCCTGATTGAGCAAAATGTTCTATTGCAGCTTAATCATTTAAGAACACATTCAGCCGTTGCCATCGCCCTAGCAGAAGGCCGTACCGAACTTCACGGATGGGTTTACGATATCGGGACTGGCGGCATAACAGCTTATGACGAAACAGAAAAAGAATTCGTTCTAGTCGATAAGAAATATGCCGAAGCCTTTGCGCTACATGGCGCGGGCTAAACTGCGCTCATATCCAGAAAATAAAAAGAAAATAGAGGAGCTGCATAATGGCTGTTGATTCAAAAGATATTTTTAGAGAGGAAAAAAAACCTTGGTTTGATTTCTCTAACCTCAGCGGTGATGCCTATGGCGGTATTGTTGCTGGGATTGTGGCTCTGCCTCTCGGCCTTGCTTTTGGCGCGGGTGTTTTCCCACATGATCCGCAACTTGGCGCGACAGCTGGCCTTTGGGGCGCGATTCTCGTCGGATTCTTTGCGGCGGCTTTTGGCGGAACAGATACACAGATATCGGGCCCTACGGGTCCGATGGTCGTTGTTTTTGCCTCTCTCCTAGCGGGACTTACGGCAACCTTGCAGGTGACTAATCCTGATGCCTCGAATGTCCAATTGATTACCATGGCCATACCGCTCTTATTTGCAGCGGTTGTTCTAGGCGGTGTGATGCAAATATTGATGGGGGTTTTTAAACTCGGAAAGTTTATCAAACTTGTGCCCTTTACCGTGATTTCCGGCTTTATGTCGGGCATTGGCGTGATCATTATTCTCTTGCAAACGTCCCGTCTCTTTGGCGGGAAACCTGAAAGTGGGCAGATCATTGATGCGGTGAAAGCCATCCCCGTGTCGATTGCCAATATGAACATTTTTGCTGTTGGCATTAGTGCTCTGACTCTCGCGATAGTTTTTTTCTGGCCAAAGAAAATTGGGAAATTCTTACCCGGGACTTTAGCCGCGCTGATTATCGGCACAGTCGTAAGTATTATCATACCGGGCGCGCCTTTACTGGGTGAAATTAAAGCTGGCATTCCTGCCTTCGTGATGCCGCAGTTCACATTTAGCACGATCACCTTAGTCTTGGGAGCCGCCTTCACGCTCGCTATTCTTGGCGCGATTGATAGTCTTCTGACCTCTATGATCGCAGATACTGCAACGCGGACACGTCATGACTCTGATAAAGAGCTGATTGGTCAAGGGATTGGCAATACGATTGCCGGATTCTTCGGTGCGCTTCCGGGTGCGGGCGCGACAATGCGAACTATGGTCAATATTCGCACAGGCGGAACAACCAAACTTTCTGGTATGATGCATGGTCTCATGCTGGCCATTATTGTCCTAATCGCAGCTCCGCTCGCGGCTAAAATTCCAACGGCTGTTCTGGCGGGTATTCTGGTGAAAGTTGGCTTTGATATCATCGACTTTGACTACCTCAAGAAGGGTTTGAAAGGTCCTCGATGGGATCTGGCTGTTATGGTCATCACCTTGTTCCTGACGGTTTTCACAGACCTTATCACAGCTGTCGGTGCAGGTGTCTTCATGGCTGCCGCGCTCTATATTTGGCAGCTCGCAACCCAGCAGACCCAAGCTGTAGCTGCGTCTGCGCCTTCGGATGCAAGCGAAGCGGAAAAAAGCATCATCGACGCAGCTGGCGGGAAGATCATGCTTTATGATATGGACTCTGCATTGTCTTTCGTGACGGCAGCTGATCTCGGTCATTACATGCGCAAGCGTGTGGCAGCCGGCGTTGAGGCCATTGTGCTCGATTTCTCTCGAACCGGATTTGTAGATGTCTCAGCTATTCGCGCGGTCGAAGCTATTGCGGGTGATATGGCCACTGATAGCAAGCCAGTTTATACCGTCGGTATGAACCCAGACGTGAAATCGAAAATCGCAGGTCTTGGCGCAGATAAAGATCTCTCGCCAAGCAATGCATTTGCGACGCGAATTGAGGCCTTGAATGCCGCTTCGGCAGCTCTAGCCTAAATTCCTTTCGCCTTCATTTTTGAAGGTGGATTTACTGAAAATTGGCCAACTCGCTTTGCGGCGAGTTGGTTTTTTATTGGTATATGCGCTGTGGTTAGGGTTAGGGCGGAATAGACTAGAGGACACTCTTTTTAAATTACGTTCACCTCGTTGAAAATGAGGCCCTTACGCAAACACACGCGAGAAAATCGTGTCGACATGTTTCATGTGATATTCGTCATCAAACATAGAGCGAACTTGCTCCTCCGAAAGACGGGACATCACCTCTTTGTCTTTGAGCAGTAGGTTCAGGAACGCACCTTCGCCGGCATTGCCGCCTGTGCGGAAGAGCTCCCAGACTTGCATGGCGTTACGCTGCACGAGGCTATAGCTATCCTCGCGCGAGACGCCGGCTTGAGTAAGGGCGAGGAGGAAGCGCTGGCTGTTATGAAGCCCGCCGAGGCGGTTCATATTATCGGCCATCTTCTGAGGATAAATCACAAGGTTCTCAATCACGCCTGCGAGGCGGTGCAAGGCGAAGTCCAGATGCACAGTCGTATCAGGGCCAATCGCACGCTCAACCGAGCTGTGCGAAATGTCGCGCTCATGCCAGAGCGCCACATTTTCCATAGCAGGTGTCACGGCCATGCGGACAAGGCGCGCAAGGCCAGTGAGGTTTTCCGTTAGGATTGGGTTGCGTTTATGCGGCATGGCCGAGCTGCCTTTTTGGCCTTTAGAGAAAAATTCTTCGGCTTCGAGCACTTCGGTGCGCTGGAGGTGACGAATTTCTACGGCGACATTCTCAATTGAGCTGGCAATGACGCCAAGCGTTGCAAAATAGGCCGCGTGACGATCGCGCGGGATGACTTGAGTTGAGACGTCTTCCACCGAAAGGCCCATCTCGGCGGCGACATGCTCTTCCACGCTTGGGTCTATATTGGCGAATGTGCCAATTGCGCCAGATATGGCGCAGACAGCGATTTCCTTGCGGGCGGTAACCAGACGCTCACGGCCGCGCGCAAATTCTGCGTAAAAGCGCGCAAACTTAAGGCCCATTGTTGTGGGTTCTGCGTGGATGCCGTGGCTGCGGCCAATCGTAATTGTGTGCTTATGCTCTTCTGCGCGCTTTTTAAGCGCGGCAAGGATGCGGTCCATTCCAACTAAAAGAATGTCAGTCGCGCGGGCGAGTTGTACGGACAGCGTTGTGTCGAGGATATCGGAGCTTGTGAACCCTTGGTGTACAAAACGCGAGTCTTCACCAATAAATTCCGCAAGGTGGGTGAGGAAAGCAATCACGTCATGTTTGACCACGCGCTCAATTTCGTCGATTTTGGCAACGCTGAATTCCGCCTTATTGCCTTTGTCCCAAATGTTTTTGGCAGCTTCCTTTGGGATAACGCCGAGCTCGGCCAGAGCGTCACAGCCATGCGCTTCAATCTCAAACCAAATACGGTATTTACTGGCAGCTGACCAAATAGCGGTCATTTCTTTGCGGGCGTAACGTTCAATCATGGTAGCGACTCGTCTTTAAGGAATTTTGTCGCCGTTTAGCCCCCATTCCGCGCTTCTGCAATGGCCCAATCCTTGGGGAGTGTTTTCGCTGCCCAGAAAAATGAGATGATAGAGATGATATAAGGGACGATGAGGCATGTAATTGCCAATCTTAGCCCGTTAACAGGGCCATGCTTAATCGCGAAGAAGTCACTGAGGTAGCCAGTGATAGTTGGGCCGCCGCCTAGCGCGATAAGGTTAAGAATAAGGAAGAATAGAGCCGTCGACATAGCGCGCATATTGACGGGCGCAAGGGTCTGCGCGGCGGCAAAGCTTGGCCCAAGATAAACGCCCGCCGAGAGAAGGTAGACAGTTATGAGACAGAGGTGGAGAATAACACTGTTGACCCAAAAGGCCGCGATCAGGCAAGGCACGCCAACAATAAGAACAGCCCCGGGCATAATTCCGTACCAAGAAATGTTTTTCTTGGCGAGCTTTTCAGTGATTAGCGCTCCGAAATATGTGCCCGCGCCATAACCAAACAGATGAATGAGACCTAGCCACATCATCAGCCAGCGAAATTTCGCGGGATCGTTAGCGGGCATATATTCTGGCGCAAAGCGCGATAGGTAATCGACACCCCAAGCCGATACGGCATAGCCGCCAAAGCTAACCCAAGCGATACCCATACACATGGCCCACCAACTTGGGATTTTTGAAAGAGTTTTGATGGATTCGCCTATGCTCACGGGTTCAACGTCAAGACTGCCGCTTTCCATTTGTCCGCGTTTGGGTTCACGCACTATGACAGCCAAAAGAACGGCAAGCCCAATGCCGACTAGGCCCAGGCATTTTAGAGTGCCTCGCCATCCAAAAGCCTGAATAAGCTCACCTGCGACTATGTATGAAAATCCGATACCGATAGGGATGCCAAGTGAGTATATACCAAGGGCACTGGCGCGCTGCTCTTTGGGATATAGGTCCGAAATTATTGAATGCGACGGAGGAGAGCCGCCCGCTTCACCAATGCCCACGCCGACGCGGGCCAGGAACATATGTAGGAAGTTGCCTGCCATACCTGTTAGTGCGGTAAAAGCACTCCAGAATAGGAGGGAAACGGTGACAATACGTGCCCGATTATAGCGGTCCGCGAGCCAAGCAATCGGAATACCGACGAGGCAATATAAAAGAGCAAAAGCCAATCCTTTGAGCCAGCCGAGCTGTGCATCGGTAAACCCCATTTCAGCTTTAATAAAGGGGGAGAGAATGCCGATAATTTGACGATCAATAAAGCTCATCACATAGACTAGCGTCAGCAGAATTAAAACAAGCGTGCGGTAGCTCTTTGAAAC
>CAZFWZ010000012.1:14255-17806 GCA_964522765.1 uncultured Caulobacterales bacterium
GCGATGGAAAGCGGTTTGGCGGCGCTGATGATATGGTTTGTCATATCAATATCTGATTGGCTTGGCGTGGGGTCGCCGCTAGGATGATTATGCGCAAGGATAAGCGCGGTGGCTTCGAGGTCCAGCGCGCGTTTCATAATCTCGCGCGGGTAAACAGGGGCGCGGTCGACTGTGCCTTGGCCGAGCACTTCATCGGCGATGAGGCGGTTCTTTCTGTCCAGAAACAGAACGCGAAACTGTTCCACGCCTTCAAACTGCATAGCGCTACGGCAATAATCGAGCAGCGCCGTCCAAGACGAGAGTATAGGCCGTCCGAGCACGCTTTCTTGGCCGAGTTTGGTCGCGGCGGCTTTAATGATTTGCAAATCAAGCGCGGTCTTGGGACCAATGCCTTTGACCTCTGTGAGACGGTGAGTTGGCGCGGCGCAGACTTCGGCAAAGCTACCAAATTTTTCAATAAGCGCTTTCGCCACAGGTTTCACATCTCCCTGAGGAATGGAGTTGAATAGGTATAACTCAAGCAGTTCATAATCGGCGAGGGCCGCTGCGCCGCTCTCTTTAAAGCGCGCACGAAGGCGGTCACGATGGCCATGGTAATGTGGTTTGAGCTTTTTAGTTTTCTTGGGGGTTGGCTTTGTTACGGCGTCTTGTTTTGCCTCTGGCAGCCGCCGCTGGGCAGAAACAGGTGAGGGAATATTGGGGTTCGTCTTAACCGCTGGCTTTTCTACCGCTTTTTCAAAAGCAGCTGCAATCATGCGTTCCGCAGGACCATCGCTCATTTTGCCATTCATGTTATAGCTCGGAACTAGACGTTATTATGTATCCCATGACACTCACATAGCGGCATAAAGGGTAAGCCTCCAGTTTTATTTTGGCTTTTACTTTTATCTTTTATTGCCGGGGCGTCACGCTCATTTTCATGCCGTCTTCGGGTTGTAAGGTAATTCGCATAAGAGGCCAAGGTGGACGCTCGCCCGCAAAATCAAAACGGTAAGATTTGAAAATAAGGGCGATAAGTATGGCGGCTTCTTGCAGGGCAAAGCGCTGCCCGATGCAGACGCGGTGCCCCATGCCAAACGGCAGATATTGAAAGCGATCAATACTCTCCCGTGCTTTACCAAAAAAACGAGCTGGCTTAAAGCTATCAGGATGATCCCAAAGCTTTTCATGACGGTGCAGCGCCCAGAGATTGACGAGTATATTACAGTTTTTTGGAATGTCGACGGGGCCAAATTGGTCGGCCTCTATGGCATAGCGCGAAATAATTGGCGCGGGCGGGTAAAGCCGCATAGTTTCTTCAAAACACGCCATCGCCCACGGTAAATGCTTCGCCCATTGAACGGCAGGTAAGCTCATATCAAGGTCGTCAATTTCGGTCTCTACTTTTTCGCGTGCTTGAGTGTCTTGGGACAAAAGATAAGCCATCCATGTAAGGGCACGCGATGTGGTCTCGTGGCCAGCGCCTATGAAGGTGACGATATGATCTTCTATTTCTTCGCTAGACAAAGGCCCGTCTGCGTCTTCTGTTTTTAGCAATAGAGTCAAAAAATCATCAGGCACAGAACTATCAGCGTTAATGCGCGCGCGGCGATCTTCTGAAAGTGTGGTCACTCGTTTACGCAAGCGGTCTATGGCTTTGAACCCTTTGCGTTTTGAGAAACGCGGGATGATTTTCGGCAGTCCCATTAAGTCCATTGGGTCGGGCTTTCCTAGGATTGATAAGAATGTCCCAACATCACGTAGAACGTCATTGGTATCACCATCGATTTCACCAGAAAACAAAGTGTCTGATAAAACCATATAGGTGAGGCGCAACATGGCCGCACTAAAATCAACCGTTGGCGACTTGTCAAAAAGATGAGGAAGTTCGCGGCTTACAGTGTCTTGCATTTGCGGTGCAAAGCTAGCCGTGTGACGCGGGGTGAAAAGAGGCGACAGAGCCCGCCTCGCACGTTTCCATACAGGTCCTTCGGCCGTCAATAACCCGTTCTTTAAAATTGGTTTTAAAATGGCTTGCCGAATAGAGTTTAGGCCATAATTTTCACCGCGTTCGACGAATATATATTTGATCATTTTTGGATCGCTGGCGACCACGAGTGTTTGTCCAAATATATTTGTCTTCACAAATGGGTTTTGTCGCAAGACACGTGTTGATGCTGTTACAGCATTACGGCTCATCGCAAGTGTGCTCTCTATGCTGTCACGCAGGCTCCAATCATCGGGATGTATTTCAACGGGATGCGGGGCGGAAGGAACGAACAAGCCGTCCTTCCATTTTGGAGCGGGGCGGAACTTGTAATCGTGACGGGCCATATCCCCTCCATTCACGCAAGATTAACGTGCAGAGGCTGAAAATCAATCACCGCTTTTGCATAGCTGCCGTGCGGGCGTATTAAATGTAAGGCGGTTTGTGCAGCCCTTTGGGCGAGGTCGTGAAAATCTCGCAGCCATCTGCCGTGACCCCAATTGAATGTTCAAACTGCGCCGTGAGCTTTCGGTCGCGCGTCACAGCTGTCCAGCCGTCTGAGAGGATTTTTGTATCGGGTTTACCGAGGTTAATCATCGGCTCAATTGTAAAGAACATACCTTCGCGCAGTTCTTCACCTTCGCCGGGGCGGCCAAAATGTAAAATATTTGGCGCATCATGGAAGAGACGTCCCAAACCGTGGCCGCAGAAGTCCTGTACCACAGAGCAGCGCTCACCTTCGGCAAATTTCTGAATGGCGTGGCCAATGTCGCCGGTTGTATTGCCGGGTTTCACGGCGGCAATGCCAAGCATAAGACTGTCATAAGTAATGTTAATCAGGCGCTCTGTTTTGCGGTCAACTTTTCCGACAGGATACATGCGCGATGTATCGCCGTGCCAGCCGTCTACAATCACTGTGACATCGATATTAACGCTATCGCCATTTTTAAGCGGCTTTGGACCCGGAATTCCGTGGCAGACCACATGATTAACTGAGGTGCAAACCGTGTGCTGATAACCACGGTAGCCGAGGCAAGCGGGTACAGCGCCGTTGTCGAGAACAAATTCGAAGGCGGCTTTATCAATCGCCGCTGTCGTCACGCCGGGCTTAACCATAGGGGCAAGCATGTCTAGGCATTCGGCGGCTAATCGGCCAGCTTTACGCATGCCCTCAAAATCGGCTTTTGAATGAAGTTTTATCGCGCCGTCACGCATATCTTCGGCTTCGCTTGCATCTATATAGTTCATGGCGCACCTATAACAAAGCAAGTAGGCTGACGCCACAGTAAAAACTTCTTCAGGAATGAGACATAATGAGCACGAAAAATGTAAAGGCGGGCATCATTCTTATCGGGGATGAGCTTTTGTCGGGCCGTACGCAGGATACGAATTTGAGCACGATCGCGCGCTGGCTAGAGCCCCTTGGCGTGCAGGTCAGCGAGGCGCGGATTATCTCTGATGACGCCGCGACGATTTCAGGCACGGTTCGCGAGTTTTCAGACCGCTTTGATTATGTCTTTACCACGGGCGGCATCGGCCCGACGCATGATGATATTACGGCGGACTGCATAGCCGCGGCCTTTGG
>CAZFWZ010000012.1:17906-22803 GCA_964522765.1 uncultured Caulobacterales bacterium
GTGCTGGATGAGGTGGAGGCGGCGCTAAAGGCTATGATCGTCTATATTTCGGTTTAATCTAATTTTTTAGCGCGGAAAAACTGTAGCAAGTTAAATCCAAAATATAGAGGCGTGATGAAAATCGCTAAAAACGTCGAAATCATGAAGAGCATGACCATTCCAATAGGGCTAAGAAAGAAACTCATACCTGTTAGTCGGCCTAGAACTTCGCTTATAACTTTCATACATAGAAAGCCAAGTAGCACCATGAAGACCAGTCCTACAATCATGCCTAATCCCATTTTCCCAGATTCTACAGGTGGTGTTGGGAGCAAAGAGCTGCCGATAAGCCCAATGTATAGTACGCCTGCATAAATAACTCGCGTTAGATATGTGCCCTTGTCGTGTAAAGCATTCAGCATTGTCATTCTCCCATTTTTTTTCAATTACATTTGATTGAAAATCTCCAGAGGTCAAGATTAAAATCTTAATAGGGGAATGTAGGTGAATGCAGCGGGAGAGCTAAACGCTAAAACTCGTGCCGCAGCCGCAGCCTGCCGTCGCGTTGGGATTGTGGATTTTAAATGCGCTGCCGATAAGCTCATTTGTATAATCAATCTCGCTGCCCGCGAGGAACTCAAGGCTCATATCGTCGACCACGACTTTCGCGCCGCTGCGTTCTATGACGATATCGTCAGAATTTGGCGCGTCGGCGAAATCGAACTTATACTGAAAGCCGCTGCAGCCGCCGCCTTCGACGGCCACGCGAAGATATTTGTCAAAACCTTGCTTGGCCATAATCTTCTTAATTTGCACGGCGGCAGACTTAGAGAGTGTTACTTTTTGTACTGTAGCGTTTTCCATAAACATATATATAGAGACCGCAGCGGTGATTTGAAAGGCCGCATACAGAAAAGGCAGACCATTGGGCAAATTTTCACCACTTCGCGAGCGGGCAATCTATGCCTCAGACCCGACCCGCGCACGCGGCCGGCGCATTCCTCAGCCAGCGAGTAGCGAGCGCAGCCCGTTTCAACGCGATAAAGACCGCATTATTCACAGTTCTGCTTTTCGCCGTCTCAAGGGTAAGACTCAAGTTTTTGTCGCCCATGAAGGTGATTATTACCGCACGCGACTGACGCATAGCCTTGAAGTCGCGCAAATCGGGCGTTCGATATCGCGCGTTTTGGGCCTCGATGAAGATTTGGCCGAGTGTCTCTGCCTCGGGCATGATTTGGGCCACCCACCCTTTGGTCATTCAGGGGAAGATGCTTTGGCTGAGGGTATGCTGCCTTACGGCGGATTTGACCATAACGCTCAGACCCTTCGGATAGTAGAGCTCCTTGAGGGCCGCTACGCTGAATTTGACGGTCTAAACCTGACATGGGAAACACTTGAAGGCATTGCTAAACACAATGGGCCGTTGGTGAGAACTGAGGCTGATAAAGCTAAACTCCCTTGGGCTCTGCGTGCACTTGAGGATTGGGAACGGCTAGAGCTTCACACCTTTGCAGGGCCAGAGGCTCAAGTTGCGGCGCTAGCGGACGACATAGCCTATAATAATCATGATATTGACGATGGTCTGCGGGCCGGTTTGTTTTCCGTAAAAGACGTCTGCGAAGTGCCTTTGGTCGGAGAAGCGTTCAAAGACGTTCAAAAGCGCTATCCCGACATATCTGAAGACCGCATGATACACGAAGCGGTACGTGACCTGATTGGGTATATGGTGGCTGATGTGCTTGGCGAAACGCGTGACAGGCTGGCAGCGGCTGATCCGAAGTCTGCCGATGATATTCGCGGGCTTGATCATGCCATTTGTGATTTCAGCGTCAAATTCCGTGAGCAGGAAGCCCCTCTGCGTAAATTTTTATTTGAGAATATGTACCGCCATTATAAGGTCAACCGCATGATGGGGCAGGCCACACGCGTTGTGCGGGAGCTATTCGATTTGTTTCTTGAAGACCCTGATATATTGCCAACCGATCTTAGAAACCGCTGCGACGCGCCCAAAACTGCGACGACTGCACGAATTGTCTGCGATCACATAGCCGGCATGACAGATAGCTATGCCATATCAGAGCACCGCAAGCTCTTCTCGGTTACGGGTTATCTTTAGGCTATTGCTTTGTCATTGCAGCCCAAGCCTTCTTATTAATGAAAGGGGCGAGGTCGTAATACCAATGATTGTGATTTTTAATGACCACGAGTGAGATAGCTTGCCCTTGCGCGGCTTGGACTTCACCTGCTGCCTTGGCGTTCCCAACCGGGAATATATGGTCTTTGTCGCCTAGAAAGTGAGTAAGTGGCGCCCGTGGTTTTTTGTATTTGTAATAAGACTCAAGCGCCGCCGCTGATGGGGCCCCTGCATGTACAGCCGCAGCTTTGAAATAATCGCCATATCTGATGGAAAAATGTGTCATAAATATCGCGCCTGCAGAGTGGCCAAATCCGTAAATCGGGGCCGGGCTCATGCTATTGGCGTCTGAAATTTCAGAGACGGCTGATTTCATGAACGAAATATCGTCTGAATCAAATGACCAGTTTCGCGGGTTTTGGCTCGACGGAGCGATGAGAAGAATACCGTTTCTTTCGGCCTCATCTTGCCACATATCCAGCATTGTTGGGCCATCTCTATTACTTCCATGCAGCAGCAATAGGATAGACGTTGCCGCTGTTTTTCTTGGCCGGTAGTAATGGACACGCCGCGTGTTTCCGCCGTGTTTAATGTCTTGGAATTTAAACTTACCTGCGGGCGGCGTATATTTACCGCGGTAACGCTTGGGGTTTTTTGGGTTTCTGACCTCTCGATAGTCTAAGGTGAGTTGAGGTAAGTCTTCTTGTGCGCAGGAGGGCAAGATCACTAAACTTGCACCGCCAAGAGTAAAGCGCTTTAGAAATATACGGCGAGATGAGCCGCTGTGAATTTGCCGCGTGAGAGGTGTCATTTTGCGCCTTAATATGGATATACTGACGGTTAACCCACTAAAATTAGGAGTTCGTTAAGATTAGAGGCCGAATGATGCTGCGCGCGTATTGGGGGTAATTGCGAATATATTGCCGTTTTCACGGCGTATATCCTCTGTAATTTTTTGTTAAATTTCGCGCGCGAATCGGTGCAGATGAACACGACTAGGATATATAATGACTCAAAACGAAACTCACAAGAATAGCGGCTTCTCTCCCATATCGGGCGAGAGCGATCCGTTGATTCCGTTTGACGTACGTGACCAGAACGGTCGCCGCGGCATGTTTATATTGATTGGCTCCATTCTGGCGTTGCTTGCGATTGCGACAGTTATTTTCGTGACCTATCAGCCTGGTACGCGCGACAGAGGCGAACCGCCGCGCATTAAAGCTGATAATCGGCCTTTCAAAGTCGAGCCTGCAGACCCAGGCGGTGTTCAAACGCCAGATCAGGATAAAAACGTGTATGATGTCATGGCGGGTAAGACGGTTGAAGAAAACGTTGTCATGGCTCCTGGGGCGGAAGACCCTATCGAAATGCCTAAATCCGCCAACATTCGAGTTGAGCCGCCTAAATCCGCTGCGCCGAGAGTAGCGGTCACGACGCCTGCGCCAAAACCTGTGGCCAAGCCTGCACCTGCCCCCACAAGGCCTGTGGCGACGGGAAGCGGCGAGTATGTTGTTCAAATTGCGTCCGTGAGGTCTCGCGGCGCGGCGAATGATATTTGGGCAGGCGTAAGTAAAAAATTCAGCCGTGATATTGTCACGGGGCTTTATTCCGATGTGGCTCAAGTTGATTTGGGAGATAAGGGAATATTCTACCGCCTTCGTGTGGCGGGTCTGGCTGATAAAAATGCTGCCAATCAGCTATGCACTAAGTTTAAAGCGCAAGGCCAAGCCTGTCTTGTAGCTAAACGGTAGGTCCATTTGAGCGCGCTCGCCACGATATTTGGCCTGTCGGGTCCGCGGCTGAGCACCGGCGAGAAAGCATTCTATCGAGATGCTAACCCTTGGGGGTTTATTTTATTTTCTCGCAATATAGAAACGCCTGACCAACTCCGCGCGCTTTGCGCGTCTTTGCGCGATTGCGTCGGGCGCGACGCGTTGATTTTTATCGACCAAGAAGGCGGCCGTGTGCGCCGCCTGCGCCCGCCGGCTTGGCCTGATTACCCCAGCGCCCAAGAATTGGCGCATGTCTATAGCTTTGACAAAACTAAGGGCCTGCGCGCCTGTTATCTCCATCACCGATTAATGGCGTATGATCTTCGCCGTATCGGAATTACAGCCGATTGCGCACCTGTTCTAGATTTACCCGTCGATGGCGCTGACCCGATTATTTCAGATCGCGCGCTCGGTGATAATACAAAAAAAATCATCTCTATGGCCCATGCGGCTATGGCGGGTCTTGTCAGCGGCGGCGTTGCCCCTGTAATTAAACATATTCCGGGTCATGGGCGCGCGACCGTAGATAGCCACAAAGCTCTGCCGCGGATTAACGCGCCAAAAATGCAACTTAAAACGACGGATTTTCTGCCCTTTTCTGCGCTTTCCGATGCGCCTATGGCGATGACAGCTCATGCGGTCTTTGAATGTTCTGACACCAAATTACCCGTGACCACATCTAAGACAGCGTTGACTGAGCTTATCCGCGAAGACATAGGGTTTGATGGTCTTTTGATGAGTGATGATTTGGATATGAGGGCTCTGCATACAGGGCGTATGGAGGGTAATTTGACGGCTTTGACAAAGAAATCCCTTGCGGCAGGATGTGATATCGCATTGCAATGTAACGGAAAATTATCTGATATGGTCAAAGTCGCAAAAGGCGCAAAAAAGCTGCGCGGCAAGGCGTCGGAGCGAGCTTTTATCGCCGGTAATTGTGCTGTGCGCGAAAAAAAAATCGATGCTAAATTGGCTCGAGCTGAATATGAAGACTTGCTTGCGATAGGACAAT
>CAZFWZ010000012.1:22813-36910 GCA_964522765.1 uncultured Caulobacterales bacterium
GGACAATTATCATGAGCGATGATTTTCAAGAAGACCTCGCATTTGAAGCCGCTGATGACGCCGCCGATGACGGCGAAGGACTTCTGCTTGATATTGACGGTTATGAAGGTCCGCTGCATTTGCTGCTTGAGCTTGCTCGCAAGCAAAAGGTCGATCTGGCGCGCATTTCCATCCTCGCCTTAGCCGAGCAATATCTAGCTTTTATTAAAGCCGCCGAAAATTTACGAATTGAGCTGGCGGCGGATTATCTCGTGATGGCCTCTTGGCTGGCTTACCTGAAATCGCGGCTTATCCTTCCCAAAGAAGGCGCGGAGGAACTACTCCCTGAAGAGGATGAGCTTGCCGCGCATTTGGCGTTCCGCCTGCAGCGCCTCGAAGCGATGCGCCGCGCCGCTGATGGTTTGTTTCGTCTGCCGATTACAGGGATTGCTGTGCAGGTTCGCGGCATGCCAGAAGGATTGCGGTCTCGCACGACCCCGCTTTACGAAGCGGAACTATTTGATATCCTCAAAGCTTACGGCGAGAGCCGTTCCAAAGCGACCATTCGCAATCAAAAAATGCCCGTGCCCAATATATTGTCTCTTGATGACGCCCGCTCACGACTGCGTAGAGCTTTAGCGGCAGTGGGTATCACCGACAGCGAAACTTGGACATCCTTTGACGCGCTGCTACCTGATGCCGCGCAAATCAAAGACGGCCTACCCAAGGCGTCCGTCAAAGCAAGCTCGCTTCTTGCCGGGCTAGAGTTGACCAAAGAAGGACAGATGGAAATTCGCCAAACAGGAACATTCGCGCCGATTTATGTTCGGGCTGCGAATAGAAAAGATGAGAACAATGACGGATAGTAAAAAGACAGACCGGGTAGAAACCGCCGCTGCGGGTATTGAAGAAGGCGTCGTGAACTTGACCGAGCGCCTGCGTACCAAAGGCACTGGCGAGGCTATAGATAAAGATATACGTCTTCTTGAAGCGCTTCTTTTTGCTGCCGTTGAGCCGATTGATATTGAAACGCTGCGCGAACGTATGCCTGATGAGGTGGACATTTCTGCGCTTCTCGCACGCCTTGCGCGTGATTATGCAGGCCGAGGCGTGAACCTTGTTTCAGTCGCTAATCGTTGGCGCTTCCAAACCGCGCCTGACCTTGCTGGACATTTGGTTGACGTCAAAGAAGCGCCAAGAAAACTCTCGCGCGCCGCCCTCGAAACGCTCGCCATTATTGCTTATCATCAGCCTGTCACACGCGCGGAGATTGAAGACGTGCGCGGCGTGGCCGTGTCTAAAGGCACGATTGATGTTCTCATGGAATTGGGCTGGGTGCGTCCGCGTGGCCGCCGCCGCACGCCGGGCCGTCCCGTAACTTACGGCACATCGGAAGCCTTTTTGGCCCATTTCAATCTTGAAGACATTACGGATTTACCGGGCCGCGATGATCTCAAAGCCGCAGGCCTTCTAGACCCGCGCCTTCCCAAAGACTTTGAAATGCCTTCGCCTATGGCACCGGATGATTTACGTCTTGATGAAGATCCATTGGAAGATGAAGAAGATAGCCCAGACTTCTTTGAAGACTTTATCGGTGAGGATGAGGATTAGCCGCCGTTTAATTGCGGCTTTGCCGCAGCACTCATGGCTTGAACCTATGTGGCGGGCGGGCTAGACTGCGCGTAACGTAAGTAAGGAAATTATCATGGCTTTAGGTCCTTGGCAGATTGCAATTGTACTCGTGCTCGTCGTTTTGTTGTTTGGCGGCAAAGGCAAGATTAGCTCTATTATGGGCGATATGGGCAAAGGTATTACCTCCTTTAAAAAAGGCCTTAAGGACGAAGTTAGCGATGTTAAAGATGCCGCTGATGATGCGCTTGACGTCACGCCGAAGAAGAAAACGGATAAGTCTTAAATCCACCCCGCGCTAAAGGCGCTTTCACATGATACCTCAAATCGGATTTGCAGAAATGATGGTGCTGGCCTTGCTGGCTATCATCGTGGTCGGCCCTAAGGACTTGCCTGTTCTCATGCGCAAAATGGGCGCGATGATGGGCAAAGTGCGGGCCATGGGCCAAGAGTTCAAAGACGCCTTTGCCGATATGGAAGCCGAGACGGAAATGGCGGAACTGCGTAAGGAGATTCAAGCGCTTAAGGACATGGGCAAGCTTACCGATGATGACTTGTCCAATGAAATGCGAGAGATAGACGTGGCTGTGCGCGATGCCACGGATTTTTCTAATCCGAAATCCGATCCTAAATCCTCTGAAAAATCATGACGGACACACCTGTCATACTCCCGGCCATTGAAGATGAAGTCGAAAGCTCCAAAGCCCCGCTTATGGAGCATTTGCTAGAGCTGCGTTCGCGCCTCATCAAAAGCGTGCTGGCGTTTATCGCCGGCTGTATCATTTGTATTCCGTTTTTGCCCTATATTCTCGCCTTCTTGCTCTCGCCGTTTCGAAGCGCCGTTGCCAAGTATAATGCGGCGCAGGCCGCATTGGGTAATCTGGGTAAAGACCCGATTGTCACTGACCTCATCGCAACGCAAATTCTCGAAACGTTTTTCGTCAATGTGAAGCTGGCCGTGTTTGGCGGCATTGTTCTGGGGTTTCCCGTCATTGCCTATCAGCTTTACCGCTTTGTTGCGCCGGGGCTTTATAAGCATGAGCGCGGGGCATTTCTGCCTTACCTCATTCTCTCGCCGCTGCTGTTCTCGCTCGGCGCGGCGCTCGTATTTTATTATGTCTTTCCTTATGTTTTGTCCTTTGGACTCAGTGTGGCGGGAAGCGGCGATATTTCACTCTTGCCTAAAATCTCTGAATATCTTTCGCTCGCCATGACATTGTTTATCGCCTTTGGCCTGTCGTTTCAGCTACCTGTTGTGCTTTCGCTTTTGGGACGTGCAGGGATTGTGAACTCAGCTGCGCTTAAGAAAGGCCGCCGCTATGCTGTGGTGGGCATTGCCGCCTTTGCAGCGTTTGTGACACCGCCCGACCCAATGACGCAGCTTGTGCTTGGCAGCGCAATTTACCTGCTCTATGAAATCTCGATTATTTCTGTACGCCTGACTGAGAAAAAAGCGCTAGAGCCGGATGCCACCGATACTGTCCCCTAAAGGCTTTACCCTTTCCCTGCGCGCCGCTATGACGTGCGCAAATCACCCGACCCTAAGAGCCTCCTATGTTTGATATCAAAGCCATTCGCGAAAACCCCGAAGAGTTTGACGCCCTGTGGGCAAAACGGGGACTAGAGCCGCAAGCTAAAGCCATCATCGACAAGGACAAGCTTATCCGCAAAGCGGGCCAAGTCGTGCAAGAGGCCGAAGCCGCGCGCAACAAAGCGAGTAAGCAAATCGGCCAAGCCATGGCGCAGGGCGATAAAGACAAAGCCGAAGAGCTGAAAGCCGAAGTCGCGGGCGCAAAAAACGTCATTGCCGCTATGGGGGTGCAGGTCGACGGCGAGAAGGCGGAGCTACAGGCGATGCTCGCCTCTATTCCCAATGTGCCCTTTTCTGATGTGCCCGAAGGTGAAGATGAAGATGGCAATATAGAGCTTCATACATTCATGGAGCCAACAAAACTGGACTTTGAGCCGAAAGATCATGCCGACCTCGGCGAAGCGCTCGGTATGATGGATTTCGAAACTGCCGCCAAGATGAGCGGCTCGCGCTTTGTTGTGCTGAGCGGTATGCTCTCACGTCTCGACCGCGCACTGGCCGCTTTCATGCTCGATTTGCAGACGGAAGAGCATGGCTACACGGAAACAACGCCTCCGTTTTTAGTGTGGGATAAGGCTCTTTATGGGACTGGCCAACTGCCGAAATTCGAAGAAGATTTGTATAAGACAACGGTGGATCACTATCTCATCCCAACAGCGGAAGTTTCCCTGACTAACATCGTGCGCGAAAGTATCGTTGACGCTGAAAAACTGCCCATTCGCATGACCGCCCACACGCCGTGCTTTCGCAGCGAAGCGGGGAGTGCAGGGCGCGATACAAAGGGCATGATCCGCCAGCACCAATTTAACAAAGTCGAGCTTGTCTCTATTGTGAAACCCGAAGAGAGCGAAGCCGAGCATAAACGTATGCTGGGCTGCGCGGAGGAAGTGCTTAAGCGGCTTAAGCTGCCCTACCGCGTGGTTGAGCTTTGCACGGGTGATCTCGGTTTTGGCGCGCGCCGTACATTTGACATTGAAGTCTGGCTCCCGAGCCAAGACACTTACCGCGAGATTAGCTCCATATCTAACTGCGGGGACTTCCAAGCCCGCCGTATGAATGCGCGCTATAAACATGCCGAGAAAGACAACCGTTTTGTCCATACGCTTAATGGGTCAGGTTTGGCGGTGGGCCGTACGCTCGTCGCGGTTTTGGAAAATTATCAAAACGCGGACGGCACGATTACAGTGCCTGAGGTGCTTGTGCCCTATATGGGCGGCAAGACGGTGATTGGGTAATGCGCATACTTTTAACCAATGATGACGGCCTGCGGTCCCCGGGTATGGATGTGCTGCGCAAAATCGCGGCAGAATTATCCGATGACGTTTGGGTTGTCGCGCCCGATAGTGAGCAATCGGCGGCCTCGCGCGGCGTGTCTTTGCACAACCCGGTACGCGTCATAAAATCTGCCGAGAAAGTCTATTCCGTGACAGGCACGCCAACGGACAGCGTTATTTTGGCGCTAAAAGACGTGATGAGAGGCAGCCCGCCTGACCTCGTTTTGTCGGGGGTGAACCGCGGGCAAAACATCGCCGAAGATATTTCTTTCTCGGGTACGGTTGCGGGGGCGCTGCAAGGGATGCAAATGGGTATTCCGTCTATCTCGCTGTCGCAGGCCAAAGGGCTACAAAAGACTAAAGCCAAAGCTGACATGCCGCATTCCGAATCCGAATCGCGCCTGCGTCACAGCCGTCTTGAATGGGACACAGCAATGGCTTATGGGCCAAAGCTTATTCGGCAGTTACTGGATGTGGGCTGGCCTGAAAAAGTGATTATGAATATCAATTTCCCTGACACGCCTGTTGACGGCGTCAAAGGCATTCAGATGACCCGCCAAGGTCACAGAGATTTTCAAATGACGGGCGTGGATAAACGCGCTCACCCGCGCGGCGGCAATTACTTCTGGCTGACTTACGGCGCGCAAAAATCAAACCCGCCGCAGGGCACAGATCTGCGCGCGATTTATGACGACTATATTTCCGTGACGCCGCTGCATGTAGATTTGACCCATCAAGATAGCCTCGACAAACTCTCCAAACTATTTGATAGCTAAGTCCTCTTAAACGGCTGGGCTGGTCATGTTTGATCCTGAACGCATTGATATGATTATGACGCTGCGCGGACGCGGCGTATCTGATAATGCTGTGCTGCGCGCGATGGAGCTTGTCCCGAGAAAGCACTTTGTTAAGCCTGTTCATGCGCCCAAAGCCTATGAAAATCTTACACTCCCGATTGCTTGCGGACAGGAAATATCTGCGCCTTTTGATGTCGCGATTATGACTCAAGTCTTGGAGTTGGAGCCGCAGCATAAACTGCTCGAGATCGGGACAGGAAGCGGTTATCACGCCGCTGTTTTGTCTCATATTTGCCGGCGTGTTTATTCCGTTGAGCGTTATCACAGCCTGCTCCGAGAGGCCGAGTTACGTTTTGTAGAAAATGGTATCAATAATGTTGTCACCCGCCATGGCGATGGGCGCTACGGCTGGCCGGGGCAAGCGCCCTTTGACCGTATCATCGTCACCTGCGGCGTGCGCGCCATGCCAGCAGGTTTGATGGAACAACTAGCGGCCGGCGGGAAGATGGTTGTGGTCGCTGACGGGATCTTAACTGTGGCGAGTAAAGCGCGCACCCGCGTTGAAGAGCGTGAAATCATGCCAATGAAGCTACCACCGGTTGAAGCCGGAAAAAGTAAGATGCTTTAATAAAAAGTAATGTACTTTAATAGAGGTAAACACAAATTTAACCCTGTTCGTTCATAAACTTCTCATAATTTACGCATTGAGGAGATTATTATGGTATATTTGAAACCCATATTGGGCACAGCCATAGCTGTTTCTGTCGCCGGAGCCGCGGCGGCACAAACCCATACGTTTACCCAAGCCGTCCCGACGGTTGATACTGAAATCGTTCGTGCGCAACATATACGCCAAGGCGATGTTAGCCCTGAAGAATACGCCGCGCTTCTGGCAGAAGCTGACCGCGTACGTGCTTATCAAAGCACAAGCGGAGCTTATACTGGTGTGTCGTACTCAGCGGCGACATCGGGAACAATAGCAACGGATAACCATGGCTATCAGATTGAGATTTATGATACGCCCACTGCGTCTGCAAATATTTCAACCTCAGCTAATCAATACCCAATGGCGAAGACATATCCGCTGGGTACAGATTTTAGTTCTGCTGAGTTTACTTCGCAAGCCGCGACAACAACTTACTCTGCGCCCGTGACTTACGGCGCGACAACGACATATGCCGCGCCAACTGCGGGCACGTCGATAGTTGCCAGCACGCCAAATATCACATTTAATACGTCCAGAACGACTAATACATCCAAAACGACCCATTATGTGAGTAAAGGTGACACGCTTTATAATATTGCCAAGCGCAACGGCGTTAGCGTTACCTCGTTGAAAACTGCAAATAATTTATCAGGAAACGCCATCTCAATCGGTCAGTCTTTAACGATCCCAGGCAGCCAGCGAGTCGTGACTGAAAATAGTCAATCGCAATCTCGTCCAACCTTAGTGCGTAATGTTGAGCCCCTTCCAGCGGGTAACAATTACGCGGTTCTGCCAAAAGATACGCTTTACTCTATTGCCCGCAGGGCTTGTGTTAGCGTCACTGATATGAAAGCCGTAAATGGTAATCTTGACCCGCAATCCTTGCAGCCTGGTCAGCGCCTGACCTTGCCGGGCGGCCACTGTATGCGCTAAAGCGCGGCGCTATTTCAAAATTCAAACCCGCAGAACCGTAAGGCTCTGCGGGTTTTTCTATATCGCGGCAATATCTCTTCGCTTTTGGCCTTCACGACGTTGCAAATCCTTCAAACCCCCTTATATAAAGCGCTATAATCTAACGACGGCCACTTTTATTGTCCTAAAGCGCCGACTTGACAGGGGACTTGTATGTTAAATCTCGTGATGCAAGCCGCACCATCTGGCGGTGCCGCTATGACGGCTCAAATTCTGCCGCTCGTTCTAATCGGTTTTATCTTTTATTTCTTACTCATTCGTCCGCAAAATCAGCGCCTAAAAGCGCACCGTGCATTACTCGCGGCGATTACAAAAGGCGAAACAGTGGTCACAAATGGCGGCCTCATCGGCAAAGTCATCAAAGTGACTGACGATGAACTGACGATTGATTTGGGTAATGCTCAAAAAGTAAAAGTTGTGCGTTCCATGATTGCGGATGTGCGTAACCGCGCTGTACCTGCAAATGATACGTCTAAAAAGTAGTAAGTCTTCACCCGCTAAGCTTAACGCCACGCATTAAGGACAGTCCATGCTGTATTTCTCAAAAGGGAAAACCCTCTTTATTCTCTTTGCGGTGCTTATCGGGTTTTTACTCGCGCTTCCAAATGGGTTAAATGAAAAGACGCGCGAAAGCCTGCCGGAGTCTCTGCAGCGCACAGTTAACCTTGGCCTCGATTTGCAGGGCGGGGCGCATATGCTTCTCGAAGTGGATTTAAGTTCTGTCCTGTCTCAGCAACTAGACAATGAGCTTGAGGCTATCCGTAGCGAGTTTCGTGATAATGGCCGTATACAAACTGAATATCTGCGCGTCGAAGACGGAAAAGTTGTTGGCCGTTTCCGTAAGGTTGAAGACACAGCAAAAGGTCTAGAGATTGTTCGCGCCATGTCCGTCGCGGTTGACCCTACTGCGCTGGGGACAGATAAAACAACTAAAGTCTCGACGTCAGGCGAGACGAATTTCACTGTAGAAATTACAGATGCCTACATCAGCGCTATTGAAAAGCGCACAATTGAACAATCTATCGAAGTGCTGCGCCGCCGTATTGATCCGACGGGAACGACGGAAATGACGCTAGTGCGCGAAGGTGATGACCGCATTTTGCTGCAGATTCCTGGTGCAAAAAATGTAGCGGATATTAAAGACCGCATCAATAAAACCGCCAATCTATCTTTTAATATGGTGCGCGCGGAGAGCAATTCCGAAAAAGCCCTGCAGCTTGCCGTCCAAGGTAAGTACCCGCCCGGAGCGGTCTACTATCCGCAAGAACAAGGCGGCGGTTTGCTGGTCGAAAAGCGGACAAAAATAACGGGCGAATGCCTTAAAGATTCAAGTAACGGTATACACCCGACAGGCGGTTATCCGATTGTGAACTTCACGTTTAATTTGAAATGCGCGAAAATTTTTGGTGATTTGACCTCCCGTAATCTTGGGCAGCGCTTTGCCGTTGTCCTTGATAATGAAATTATTACGGCGCCTCGCATTAACGGCGCGATTACGGGCGGCTCTGGTTTTATCGAGGGCAGCTTTACGCAGCAATCCGCGAAAGAGCTCTCTTTACTTCTGAATGCCGGCGCACTTCCTGCGAAATTGGTCATCGTTGAAGAACGCACAGTTTCTGCTGAACTTGGGAACGATTCAATTAATGCGGGTAAGATTGCCTCTATCATTGGCCTTATTGGCGTGGCGCTCTTTATGTGGCTGTCTTATGGCCTGCGGTTTGGGACAATTGCGAACCTCGCTTTGACAATTAACATCATGTTGATTGCAGCGGCGCTCTCGCTTCTTGGCGCGACGTTAACCTTGCCGGGTATCGCGGGTATCATCCTAACGATTGGTATGGCGGTGGATGCCAACGTGCTTATCTTTGAGCGTATCCGCGAGGAGACCTTTAATGGACGTCCGCCAGTCAACGCGATTGAGACGGGCTACCGCCTCTCGCTTGCGCCGATTTTGGATGCCAACATCACGACATTTATCGCGGCGGCGACGCTTTATCTCGTCGGTTCAGGCCCCATTCGCGGGTTTGCGGTAACACTTGCCATCGGTATTGTTATGTCCGTGTTTACCGCCGTTGTTGTGGCGCGTTTGATGACGGCCACATGGCTGCGCCGCTCACGGCCCAAAAGTTTGCCGATTTAGGCCGAATTTCGAGAAGAGACCATCATGAAAGATATTTCGCTAATTCGGCTTCTGCCTGAGACAACAAATGTTCCCTTTTTTGGGGTTCGCAAAATCGCGGGGGTTTTGTCTATCTTGGCTATTTTTGCGTCTATCTTTTTGTTTATGACCAAGGGGCTGAACTACGGGATTGATTTTACGGGCGGTACAGTCATTGAAATTGATACAGGTACTGACCCGCAGCCAGACGTTATTCGCGAAACATTGTCCCGTCTTGGTTACGGCGGCGGCACAGTGCAAAATATTGCTCCGCCGCTTGATAGCGGTGTTGGCTATGATTACGTGCGAGTTGGTATTCCGCTTCAAGAAGAGACGGAAGAAAGCGGCGCTAATGCGCAGCAAGAGGCTTTGAAAAACGTTGTCGCAGGCCTAACTGAAAGTATTGGCGAGTTTAACATTCGCAATCAAGATGTTGTCGGGTCTAAGGTCTCTGGGGAGCTACGCCAAAAGGGTATTATTGCCGTGTTGGCCGCGCTTTCGCTAGTCCTCGTCTATATTTGGTTTCGATTTGAATGGCAGTTCGGGGCAGGGGCCGTGGCCGCGCTTTTCCATGATGTCATCCTCACTATTGGCGTATTTAGCCTCACGCAGATTGAATTTAACCTGTCTATTATCGCGGCGATCCTAACCATTGTGGGTTACTCGCTTAATGATACGGTGATTGTTTATGACCGTATACGTGAGAACCTGCGTAAATTTAAGGCTATGCCGCTACCAAATCTTTTAAACCTATCAGTAAATGACACGCTCTCGCGGACAATCATGACCTCGATGACGACTTTGCTGGCTCTTCTGGCGCTTTATGTTCTCGGTGGTGACGGTCTTCGCGGCTTCTCATTCGCGATGATTTGGGGTGTGGCAGTTGGGACCTATTCGTCCATCTTCGTGGCTTCGCCTCTACTGATGATACTTAAGTTAAAGCGCGGCGGTAAAGTCGAAGGCAGTTCGGGTGCTGAGGCCACAGCTTAAAGCTTTCTCGCACCCATCTTTCCAAAGACAAAGCGCGCTTGGCCAACAACGCGGCTGGGCTCAACCGTGCCCATAAGCACGCTTGGCGTAGAGGCGGGATTGTCTCCAGACAGTTCGGCGCGGCCACGTTCGTCCAAACTCTTGAGCCGTTTCACAATGCGGCCTAGATCTGAATGATTGATCACATAAATAAGCCCCGCACGGAGAGCACGGGGCTTTGTTGTTATCAATATATCGCCATCAAAAAGCGTGGGCGTCATGCTGTCGCCGCTAACTTTGATGAGTTTAAACACGCTTGATAGCGAGCCTAAAGAACAGGGATAACCACATCCACATTCGGCGCATATGGGCAAGGTGCTGTTTTTGTCTTGATGCCTTTCATGTCCCAGAACATTTCTGAAAACTCATTGCAAAGAGCAACAAGCTTCTCGCCGTCTTCGCGGTGAAGGTCTTGTTTACAAGCTGAGCCGGCGACCATGATGCTATGCGCGAGCGCATGTGCGTTCGGATGCTTAACGAGCTTGTCGCCTTTCATGAAATCACCCCAGATGATGCGAACTTCGTGTTTCACATGCTCTGCCTGCTTTTCTTTTTCAGCCGTATTACGCGCAACTTGCATAGCAAAGGCTGTGTCTGACAAGCCTTTGTCTTTAAGCGACAAAAGGATGTCGATTTGGCGAAGTGTAGACACGGCGTGATACATAACTGGGCGCGCGTCATAGACGCCGCAAGGAATGTCGCAGTGAGCTGAGGCGGTTGGGATGTTTCCAAACATTTTATCTAACATGTTCATTTCTCCTAAGCTTTGTTACGTGCGAGTTTAGCGACAACCGCGACGAGAGCTACGCCTGCCACAACTGAAAACAAGGCATGTGTCGGGCTGCTAAGCCAGTGGCCGATATTCGCCAAAATTGTCATTGAGTGATCGCCGTCATGGGCGCTCGCAGGCGTAGAGGCAGCCAGCGCTGCTCCGAGTGTCAAAAGTGTCTTTTTCATGATAGTCCTCTCTTTCAGATAATAATTGAGTCGCGCTATGGTAACGTCTCATTAACCATAAGGCCAACGCTAGATGAATGCCATAATGTCACTATGCGTGAACTGAATAAAGGGTGCAATAAATGTTGGATGATACGCTTATTGCGAATTTAAAGGCGGTTGACCCTGATCGTTATCGCAGCGCGCTATTCGCCGATAAGGCGGGCCGCGAGCGGCTGATGACGCTTTACGCCTTTCACGCCGAACTGGCCAAAGTGCCAGAGCTTGTGAGCGAGCCGATGTTGGGCGAAATCCGTTATCAATGGTGGCGCGACTGTATTGAAGAGATTTACGCGGGCGGGCCCGTGCGAAAACATGAGGTTGCAACGCCGTTAACTGATGTGCTGCGGACCACAGATATGCCGCGCTTTTGGGTCGACCGCTTGATTGATGGCCGCGCGCGGGATTTAGACCCGCAGCCCTTCGCCAATATTGAGGTTGCCCGAAACTATTGCGCCCAGACTTCTGGCGTATTGATGCAAATGGCTGTGCATGTGCTGGGCGGGGAAGCCGATGACGGCGTGCTTGCCGCAGGTGAAGCTTGGGGGCTGACGGGGATTGCCCGCAGCTGGAGATATTACACAAATGGTATGCTCTCCGAGATTAAGTTTGAAGACGTTTGCGCGGCCGCGGATGCGGCCCATAAACAGGCAAGGGCTGAATTGGCCGACATGAGCGCAGCTGCATTTCCAGCTGCCGCCTATGCCGCGCTTGTCCCTAAATTTCTCACGCGGTTGACACATTCAGGTCATGGTGCTGCCACCTCAAGCGTTCACTATGCACCGATATTAAAACAGCTAAGACTAATGGGCGCGGTTATGACGGGCCGAATTTAAAGGGGATTAACATGCAGCTAAACATAAAGCAGCGCCTAAAGAGCATCTTTAATCTAAGCGGCGTTGCGGCGCGGTTCCCATTTCCCGCGCTCTTCATGGCCATTTTTACGCTAATCATAATGATAGAGGGTAGCTTTCGCGATGAAACTCTCGCGCGTATTTTAGGCGGTATTGTTATCGCCGCTTATCTTGGCGTCTCAATCGTCCTAGCCGCCGAGTCGAAAGGACGGCGGCCCAGTGCGCTTTTACAGCTTGCGATATTTGCCGTTATTACGGCGCTGGCTTGGTTTTCTAAACAGCTGCATCTCAACATTCCAATGGCGATAGGGGCCGCGATTTTGCTCTTGGGCAATGCGGTTATTTGGCGGCAAAACCGCGATGATCTACATGTTTGGGATTTCACCCATAAGCTCTGGACAGGTGCAGGGTTCGCAGCCGCAGGCTCCATAATTTATACATGGGGGATTTTTGCGATAATGGCCGCGCTTAACAGCCTGTTTGGTGTAAAAATAGATGACCTCATGCAGCATGTTTTGCTGCCAATTGGCCTTGGGTTTTTTGCGCCTGTTTTCTGGCTCGCCTCTCTGCCGCCTGTGGATGAAGATTACAGCGATCTATATGAAGACCCGGGATTTGTATCCAAGTCCGTCGGGTTTCTAGGCAGCTGGCTGCTCTCCCCGCTTACGCTTATTTACGCGCTGATATTGCTGGCATATGGCGTAAAAATAGTTCTCGCGAGTGAGCTTCCAAACGGCGAAATCGCGCGGCTGACCTCGCCGTTTCTTATCATAGGCACGCTCACATGGCTGGCCTTAGAACCGCCATTTATTTCAAAAAAGACGCTCGCTAATGTGTTTCGAAAGCTTTGGTGGTTGGTCTCTATTCCTGCGGCGCTATTGCTGGCTGTGGCGGTTTTTGTCCGAATAGGTGAATATGGCTTTACGCCTGAACGTCTTGCCTTATTGGCTCTGGTCGTATGGTCGCTTGGTCTGGCGATTTGGTTTACATTTGCGCCCAAGCTGCGCCGCGACATTCGGTTTATTCCCGGCGCTGCGGCTGTGCTGCTTGCAGTAGGGGCTGTCGGGTCGGGATGGTTTTCCCTTGTCAATCAAGGCCATCGATTTGAGAACAGCCTTAAGGCCGCTGTGGTCATAAGCGATGAAGGACGTGTTACGGATGTTGGCGATATGGACGCGGCTCGCCGCGCGAAAGGCGCGCTTAATTATCTGATGCGTTATGATGGCCAGGCGCGCGTGAAACGTATTTTATCAAATGCCGCCATTTCCTTCGAGAGCGAGACGTTTTCTTTTAGCGATGTGCAAACACTCCTCAATTTTGATGACGTTACTCTGCCGAACGTTCATGGCCGCTCAAATTATATCGGCTATGAGAGTGATAACCGAATTTCGACGGTAGGGTTTGATGCCGTGCATGGACCTTTTGGAATCTATTCGGGGCAGAGCCATCAAAGTTTTGAAGTTCTCTCAGATGAGCTTAAGCTCATCTCGCATAAGGGAGATGTGAGTATAAAATCTGGCGCTCACTCGCTCAGTTTTAATCTCGCTGAATGGCTGAAGGCGCAAGAGCTTATTGAGCGCACTCCTGAACATGCGGGCGTTAAATCACGGATTGAAAACCCTTATATCCATCTTTTGGATACAACAGACGTTAAAGTGGCGCTGTACATCAAAAACTTTAATGGCTGGAAATATAGGGACAGCAATGAGGCGGACAACTTTAGCGCCGAATTTTATATTCTAACCTCTGGTTTGGATTAGAAACGTCTAAGCCCGCGCCCAGCACTCAATATCTCTGAGCGCGCGCTTGGCAAGCAGGCTTTTGCGGTAGCGCGTTTTGTCTTTGCCGCGGCGGCGTTTGCCGTTGAGCTTAGGATAGACAATTTCACCTTCTATTGGCGGGAAGAGGCCGAAGTTGACATTCATAGGCTGAAACTTAGCTTTCGGCCCGTTCATATACCCGCCCGTCACATGTTCAACCAGTGAGCCTAACGCCGTCGTTTTTGGGGGATGGGGAATGGTATTTCCATGCGCCTGCGCCGCGGCCATGCGGCCTGTAATTAATCCAAGAGCCGCGCTTTCCACATAGCCTTCAACGCCCATAATCTGCCCC
>CAZFWZ010000013.1:0-36570 GCA_964522765.1 uncultured Caulobacterales bacterium
TAATCCGCGAAGTGAATTTCCCATAAATATATCAGCGCCGTTTAGGTCTGCTAGGGTGAGTCTGGCCGCTTTGGCGTGGCCTTGCTTAACAAGGCTTTCGCGTAAAACACCTGGCAACAGGCCGCAGGACAGAGAAGGCGTCAGATAAGTTTCGTTTGTCTTTTTTAAAAACAGCGACGTAAAAGACCCTTCGCAAAGCTCGCCTTCTGTATTCAAAAATAAAACTTCATCTGCACCGCACAGCGTCTTTAAGCGCTCACGTTCACCGTCATAAAAATCGCGCGAAGATATTTTATGCCGAGTGTCTTGAACGGCTTGCGTTAAAGGGTTTTTTGAAATTGCAAGTTTGAGCGGCGTGTTTGCTTTGGCCAGAGGCTGAGTGCTTATCTCAATCTCACCTTCGGTAGATAAAGTCAGGCGTAAACGTCTGTCTAAATTCGAGGGTGGCAGCTGTTTAAACTGGGCTCGAATTTTGCGAATGGAAAATGGGTATTTGAGCGCGCGCGCACTGCGTTTAAGCCTTGCCATATGCAAATCAAAATTTACGGCTTGGCCCTCGACTGTCAGGCGTAGGGTTTCAATAAGGTAAGGCTTGGGTTTACCGCGTACTACGTCGGCTTTTAAAAGGCATTCTTGGTATTCATCTGTGCCCACGCTATCTAGAACAACGCCGCTTCCGACATTATAGCGTAGCCTTCCGTCTTCCAAAATTAGCGTACGAATGCCAACGTTAAAACAGCTATCAGCATTTGGATCAATAAACCCAAGCGCTCCGCAATAGGCCCCGCGCGGGGCGGGTTCTAGGTCTCGGATAATTTCCATGGCCCGTATTTTCGGCGCGCCCGTGACAGACCCGCATGGGAACAGGGCTTTGAAAATATCTAGAAAGTCCGTTTCTGGTTTTAACTTTGATGACACTTTGGACGTCATTTGGTGGAGAGTAGGATAGGTTTCCAAAGCGTATAATTCGGGAACTTTCACCGAGCCCGCTTCGGAAATGCGCGAGAGGTCATTGCGCAGTAAATCGACAATCATCAGGTTTTCGGCTTGGGATTTAATGTCAGTTTTAAGGCTATCGCGCAGCACTGCATCTTGAGCCGCATCCGGCAGGCGCTTAATAGTCCCTTTCATGGGCTGCATTGTCATCTTGTGGGACTCGCGCCGAAAAAATAATTCTGGTGAGAGTGAAATGATTTCGCGGCCGCGACCAAGACTCACGACGCCGCCGTAATGGACGGGCTGCCGCGCGCGCAGAGCGGCATATAAATCAAGCGCCTCTCCGCTATATTGGCCATGCATAGGAAAGCAGAGATTGATTTGGTAAATATCACCCGCAGTAATATAATCTTTTACGCGTTGATAGCGCGCAAGATACTCTGCTTCTGTCCAGCTAGGTTTAAGGTTTAATTTTGGCGCGGCGGGCGGACGCTGAAAGACGTTAGGCCTGTTTTGGCTAAACGATTTGAAAACACCAAATTGCAATAGCGGCGCAGTGAAACCCTCAGGAAGTTTATCGGCTAATTTTGGCTCTAATAAATAGCCGAGTTCATAGGCCGCGTATCCTGCAAGATAATAACCTTGTGCTTGATAGTTTTGGAGTTTCTTTAGAGCCTTCTGTAATTCATTGGGCTTAAAGGCGGTGATAATCTCAATTGGGTTTTCATATTGCCGTATCGTGCCAGCAAGCTGATCATCAAGTAATATAAAAGGAGGGCGGCTCACAGGCGGCCTCCGATTTGCATAAGCCCGAGCAGCAAGGCCGCCAGCCCTATGGCGAAAATAATACAGGCGATGAAGATAGAGGCGCCCATGTCAAACTCGCCCAGTTGCTGCGCAAGCCGAATATCAATTCCAAGGGTCAGGAGATAAATGCAAAGGGCGGCATAATTGGCGACAGCAAAGGGCAATAAGCCAAGTAGGAATAAGCCGTATAGCGAGGCGGCTAAAAGCACGCAGAAAAATATCGACCAATGACGGATTATCACCCAAGGTTTGAAATGAGCCTCTTTGCTAAACAGGCGGCAGATGAAATAGACGCTAGCAGAAAAAGTGAGGGAGTAGATAAAAACTAAGATTGCAAACAAAACAATCGGCAAGACCGTTCTCTCACTATCCGCTGCCGCCGCGCGCTGCGTCGTGATGGCGAGTGCGCAGAGATAATAGGCGGGAATGGATAAGCCAATCGCGCGGTAGCTTTCAAAAAACCCTTTCCGAGATATATTGATGTCGTCCTGCCAATCGGCCGCGCCTAAAAGCGCTTTGCGGCAGGCCGTTAAAAGGGCGGCAAGGTTCACGTAAAATAAGCCTTGAGCATATGGCTATAAATCGCAGTAAGCGTTGTAATGTCGGCGACATCGACGCGCTCATTTACTTGGTGCATAGTGGCGCCGACAAGGCCAAATTCTACCACGGGGGCGTAATGCGTAATAAACCGCGCATCTGATGTCCCGCCTGTTGTGGAGAGAGCAGGGCGTTTGCCAATGACGGCCTCAACGGCATCTTGAAGTGTATCCGTAAAGCTGGACGGCTGCGTGAGAAAGCTCTCTCCGCTTATACGGATGGATGTCTCTATCTCGCCGTCAAACCCTTCCCTCGCTTTGGCCACAACGCCGTCAATCCAGTCCGTTAGGCTGGCTCCGCTATGGTGGATATTAAAGCGAATGTTAAAGCGCGCGGTTGCGGTTTCAGGAATAACGTTTTCGGCCGTGTTGCCCACATCAATTGTTGTGACCTCGAGATTACTAGGCTGGAAAAATTCAGATCCCTCATCAAGCTCGCGTGCTGTTATCTCTGATAGGATTTCAATTAATTTAGGCAACGGGCTGACCGCGCGGTGAGGGTAGGCGACATGGCCTTGCGTTCCGTTCACGGTCAGAACGGTGTTGATAGACCCGCGGCGTCCATTTTTAATCATTTCGCCCATATGGTCTGGGTTTGTAGGCTCTCCAACAAGGCAGTGGTCTATAATTTCGCCGTCAGCCGCAATGGCGGGAAGAAGCTTTTTCGTTCCGTTTTGAGCTGGGCCTTCTTCATCGCCCGTGATCAGAAAACTAACGGAGCCTTTAGGGGTCCATCCGCTGGAAAGGAGTTCAGACAGGGCCCCGACGAAGGCGGCAATCGCGCCTTTCATATCTGCCGCGCCGCGTCCCCATAATTGACCGTCTTTCACTTGTCCCGCAAAAGGTTCTTGGGTCCATTTACTGGCGTCGCCCGTGGGCACAACATCTGTATGGCCCGCGAAACAAAAATTGGGAGCTGCCGTGCCTAGCCGCGCATAGAGATTATCAACAAAGGCGTCGCCTTCGCCGAAAGGATAGCGTTTGCATCTAAATCCAAGCGCCTCAAGCTGCTCTTGCAGCGTATCAAGCGCGCCCGCATCCGTCCCTGTTACAGAGGGGCGGCGGATTAGCGCGCTGGCAAATTCAATCGGATCTATGGGTCTGTCTTGCATAAATGTCTTAAAGCGGGGAGACAGGTAAAAAGCAAGATGACATTTACACACTTAATGGAGAAATCATGCCTGTTTTAAATCTGAGCGTAATCACGCCCAAGACAAGCTGCGATTATTTCGCGCCGTTCGATGCGCCGTGCAAAGGGCGAAGTTCCTTGCGCCTATCAGATGCCGGCGGACTGACGCAGTTCGGGGCTAATCTTGTAACTCTCGCGCCCGGAACGTGGGCGAGTCAAAGACATCATCATAGCGCGGAAGATGAACTAGTTTATATTATATCCGGCCATCCAACGTTTATCGATGATGACGGCGAACGTGTTTTGTCTCCGGGCGATGTTACCGCTCATCCTAGGGGCGACGGTAATGGGCATCACATGATTAACCGCACGGATGAAGACGTCACTTTTCTGGTTATCGGGACAAAAAATGCCCAAAATGACCATGTGCGTTACCCTGATGTAGATTTGGAGTTACCCGCCAACGGTACGGCTGAGCGGGTCTTTGTTAAAAAGACCTAATCGCGCAAAAGCTCATTCACGCCCGTTTTGCTGCGCGTTTGCGCGTCAACGGTTTTAACAATCACGGCGCAGGATAGGCTGTGGCTGCCGTCTTTGCTCGGGAGGTTTCCGGGGACGACGACGGAATAGGCGGGCACTTCGCCGTAGCTAATTTCGCCTGTGGCGCGGTTATAAATCTTAGTTGATTGGCTGATAAATACACCCATAGACAGCACGCTGCCTTCGCGCACGATGACGCCTTCAACGACTTCGCTGCGCGCGCCGATAAAGCAGTTGTCCTCGATGATGGTTGGATTCGCTTGGAGAGGTTCTAACACCCCGCCAATGCCCACGCCGCCAGACAGGTGAACGTCTTTGCCGATTTGCGCACAAGACCCAACTGTTGCCCATGTGTCGACCATTGTGCCGCTATCGACATAGGCGCCAATATTCACATAGCTTGGCATTAACACAGCATTTGGCGCGATATAGCTCCCGCGGCGCACAGCGCAATTGGGCACGGCGCGAAAGCCGGCCGCGCGAAATTCGTCCTCGCCCCAACCTTCAAATTTGGACGGGACTTTATCCCACCACGCCCCTGCATTTGGGCCGCCGCTCATAATGCCATTATCATTGAGACGAAACCCGAGCAGTACAGCTTTTTTTAGCCATTGATGGACGACCCAATCGCCATTGCCTTTTTTTGAGGCCACGCGCATCTCGCCGCTATCTAGCGCGAGTATGGCGGTCTCGACGGCGTCTCTTGTCTCGCCCATAGTCGCGTGAGATAATTCGGCACGGTTATCCCATGCCGCTTCAATGACGGCTTCTAATTGTTCGGTTTTCATAAATGTCTCTTTTAATTAATCTTAGTGAGATTTAGTTTTCTTCATGTGAGCGTCAACGGCCTCTAGTCCAGCTTGCCCAGCATGCTTGCCGAGAATTTCAGCTTCCTTTTGTGCCCATAGCCGTTTTTGGTAACGGTTGGACAGGATGTCAGTCACGACCAACACGCCAACAACGAGGTAGAAGCTTGATTTGCTCATGGCATCAATTGCGAAGCCGAATAGTTTAAGATGGGCGAGATGCGCGCCTTCTGTGACGAGCAAAACGCCAACGAGGAACAAGATAAATAAACCCAAGACCTGATACATACGGTTTTTCTTGAGGAAATCCGTGACGCGGTCCGCAAGCAGTATCATCGCTAGACCTGACACGAGGATCGCAATCACCATAAGCGGGACTTGATAGGTGGTCGCGCCCGTGACCGCATCTTTGACAGAGGCAATCGCCATAGCAGACAGTATAGAATCAACAGAGAAAACAAGGTTCATCAAAACAATGAGCGTAATCGCGCCCACGACTGTGCGTTTACCGCTACCTTCAGAATGTTCAATATGGTCAACCTGTAGAAGGTGATGAATTTCTTTAATCGCCGTATAGATAATAAAGGCGCCGCCAACCAAGGTGATAAGGGCTTGTGCGGTAAACTCTCCCTCAATTATATTTTTAAGATGAATCCCGAAAAGAGGTTCTGCAAGGAGAGCGAAGACGTTTACGATTATAAACAGGAGTACAATGCGTAGCAGAACGGCAATTCCAATGCCCCATTTACGCACTTTTTGCGCATCTTTAGGGTCACCGACCTTATTACTCTCAATCGCGATATAGAGCAAATTGTCAAAGCCAAGAACAGCCTGCAACAAGATTAGCATGAATAAAGTGAAAAGGGCTTCAAGAGTTAAAAGTTCGGCCATGGTATCCTCTGGGTGATTTAACCCCTATATGTTTAGGGCGATTTACGCGCGGGTAAAAGGCCCAATTCACATTTAAATCATTCGTTGCAAAAAACCCGGCCTAACGACCGGGTTTTAAAGTTCAATTTGCTAACTTTATGTCGTCGCTTGCGAGCGGCGCAGCGTCATATTCACAAGGCGTTGCCAGTTACTCAGCGACACCATATGGGCATGAGCTACAGCGAGATAACCATTGTCTGCCAGTTCTTTGATGGTTTTAGCCGGTAGTTTTTTAAGACGCTCTTCTGTGACGGCAAAATAATCTGCAATCTTCTGACGCTCAGCTGGCGTACCGTCCGCGTTTTGGCCTTGGAAGTTCATTTCTTTTTGCTCGAACAAATCAAGCTCTTTAAAACGCTTGATTAAAACCTCAGTTGTCTGGCGATCCCGCTCAAAGTTTTGCAGGAACTGAAACGCTTCTTTTGTGAAGGCGGATGTCTCCTCGCCGTCAAAGAACATTTGTGTGGGTTTTTTATCTGTTACGCATTCAGCGGATTCGTCAACACATACGACGAAACGATCATTGGTCGTATCGCCCGCGAGTACAAATGGGAAGCGCCGCGCGAAAGACGGCATATAAAAGTCTTGCGCAAATTGGCCGTCAGTAACAAATAAGTTTTCACCCGTGCGAATACCCATAACGGCTAGCGGCGTCCGCTCCTCGCCTGCGAAAATGATAGGGAAAGACGCGGCCGCGGAACCAAATTCAGGCGCGGTGATCGGCATGAAATGTTGATCAGCCATGAATTCAAATGGTTTTTCCATCGGTTTCACGCCGAATTTTTTGTGGTTTTCTTTGTTAAGTGGCTGCGGGTTTTTATAAAACATCACATTGCCACTTACGGCGACATTTCCGCCTTTTTCAGGTGCTTTTGCCATTATAGACCTCTGTCTGGATTAAGGTTGGTGCAAGCTCATCTTGTCCCAACGGTGAATATCGTCTGGTCGTACAACCAAGTTGAACGCAGTTAGCCAATAATAGCTCCAATTTCAATGATTAGTTTTGCTATGGTTAGCGTGTTTTTGGTTTAACCGCCGCTGTAAACATATCATGCATATTTGGGGCTTAGGAAATTTAAGACGTTATGCTATAACAGCCTTAGGGAGGCTGCATATATGACTGACAATACTGCTAGATGTGAACATGATCACAGCGGTAAATCCGTTTCGGAGCAGGTCAATGCTGCGCGAAAAATTTGCGAGTCTCAAAATCAGCGTTTCACGCCTTTGCGCGCTCATATCTATGAGCTGATTGTCCGTGCGGACGGGCCGGTCAAAGCCTATGACCTACTCGAGCAGCTCCGCCCAGAGCGTGGATCGCCTAAGCCGCCAACGGTTTATCGCGCGCTTGATTTTTTTGCGAGGCTTGGCCTCGTGCACCGCGTAGAAGCGCTTAACGCTTATATTGCCTGTGATCATACACATCCCGGTCACATCGCAGAATTTTTCATTTGTGAACACTGTGATGATGTGGAGGAGACGCATGGTCATAATCATGAGAATTGTGCGCCGGATGGGTTTGCGATTTCTCGTTCTGTTGTTGAGCATTACGGAACCTGCGCCTCGTGTAGGGATAGCGCTTAGATTTCATGACAAGTCAGATGCTGCACACATATGCTGGCGAGGCTGTGAATTGGGAATGTGATGAGCTTGGCCATCTGAATATGCGCCACTACATGACTAAAGTGCATCAGGCACGGCAATTCTTCTTCATTCACCTCGGCCTTAAAAATAGCTTCCGTATTGATGCTGACAGCACAGTGAGGGTGAGGAATTTTACAATTCGTTATCTCAAAGAGAGCCGTCCCGGAGCCCGTCTGCGTATAGAAACTGGTCTTTTATCGCTTGGCGAAACGCATGCTGAGCTTGTTCATATTATGACCCATTTTGACGGAAGCGTTAGCGCGGCCATTACGGAAACGGTCGATCATATTTACCTGCGAACAGGAAAACCTTTTGTCTGGCCGTCCCGCCTTCAAACGGCAGCAAAGGCATTAAAGGTCGCGCGGCCCGCCGTTACTTTGCCGCGAGGCCTATCAAAAGACATTGCCGCTCCGCTTGCGCCCCCAAAGTCTGAACTCGTTAAACACGGGGCCGCACACATCGGGGCTGGCGTTTTTCAACCTGCGGAACTTGATGTGTTTAGTACAGTGCCCCCCCAAGCCCTATTGGGACGTATCACTGAAAGCATAGGGAATTTTTATGCGCTTTGGCCTGAAATACATGACGGTCTGTATAGCGGCGGTAGCACGAGCGGAGCTTTGCTGGAGCTGCGCTGCCATATACATAATCGCGCGACAGCAGGCGAGGCCGTGGAGATCTATTCCGCCGTGCAGGGGGCTAACTCTTATACCCGCCAAGCGGCCCATCATTTAGTAGACCCTGTTAGCGGGGAAAGCTGGGCGAGTATGACCGCCTCGGGCTGTTTGTTTGATGTGGAGACAAGAAAACTATTAAAGACCTCCGAAGATCAAATCGCGAAGCTTAAGGCTTTAGTTATAGAGCAGCTTAGGCCTTAGACAGGCTCATGCTTTGAGCACCTCAGACAGAATTTCCCTGGCAAAGTCTGGGTTTTGCAGCGGAAATAAATGATCAAGCTTGGAAGATGATTTGACATTATCACGGCCTAATCTGGCTTTCATACGCGCCTGCATAGAAAAAGGCGTGGGGCTATTTTTACCCGCAAAGATAATTTTCCGGAGTGCGGGTAGCCGCTTCGCAGCCTTAAAACTATTTTGATTTTGCGCGCAAAAAACAGCCTGTTCCCATAGAGGGTCGCAGGCGAGACGGACGCCGTCTTTTGTCTCTATCAACCCGCCGCTCAAATAATCGCAAATGACCGCATCAGAGGCCTTCTTAAATGCGCCGCGTCCTTGGTAGTTTTCAAAAGCGTCCTTTGCGCTTTTAAATTCTGCGCGCCGCCGTCCGGCTTTGGCGGCAATTGGAATACGTTTTTTCATCATATTGCGCCCTGCCGTGGTCGCCGAAAGCGCACGGAAGGGCTGCGGCACCATAACGGGATCAAAGCCGACAAAGCCCGCGCATTTATCGCCTAGGCCTTCTGCTGCAAGTATGGCGCTGACCGCGCCAAAACTATGGCCCGCTAAAACAACGGGACGGTCAACATAGCTGTCAAAAAAGGCAAGGATGTCGTCACGGAAAATATGCCAGCTTGTTAAATCATCTGGAATGGCGGGGAGCTTTGAAAAGCCGTGCCCGCGCATATCGAGCGCGACCGCATGAATGCCAAGCGGTTGCAATAGCGCGCGGTAGCTCATCGCGTTAAACCCGTTGGCATGAATGAAAACAAGTTTAAGCGGACTGCTCTCTCGTCCAAAATGCACAGCCGACAATGTGCCGTCCGGCAGGTCGTAGTCGCGGCGTGTGGGCGCAGAGGTTTGCATTAAGCGCGCAGCACCCCGCCGGCTTTTGAGACTTGATCAATGATACGCTGCGAGACGGTGTCAATGTCTTTATCTGTAAGCGTGGCGTCTTTGGGGGAAAGCGTGACATCAATCGCAAGCGATTTATGACCCTCTTCCACGCCTTGACCGGCGTAAATATCAAAAAGCTGCACATCGGTAATAAGCTGCTTATCTGCCCCTTTCGCCGCTTTGAGAATGTCGCCCGCCGCCACATTATCAGCGACAACAAACGCAAAATCACGGTGCACGGGCATCATCTCGGACAAGCTTAAAGCTGACTTTGCTTTGCTTGCATTTTTCGTCTTGCCGCCTTTGTTTCTGGGGGCAGGCAGGCTTTCAGGCCAGATTTCAAAGGCCACAACGCGGCCAGAAATTCCAAGCGCCTTGAGCGCGCGCGGATGCAGTTCACCAAAATCAGCGAGTATATTCTTTGGCCCCATTTGCAGGCGGCCGCTACGGCCGGGATGCCAATAGTTGCCAGCGGGTTTAGAGAGCTGCAAATTACTCACGCTCGCGCCCATGGCCGATAGCGCGGCGAGCGCGTCGCCTTTAGCGGTTAGCGCGTCCACGGATGAATTGCCTGTCCAGTGGCGTTCCGTCATCACGAAGCGCAGGCCCGCCAAGGTGAGTTTTTGTCCATCTGGCTCTTGGTGTTGGTATGTGCCGCCCATCTCAAACAGAGCGCTGCCGCCATAGCCTTTGTCAGAATTTCTTTGACCTGCCAGTAATAAATGTATCAGCGCGCTCGGACGCATGCAGTCCAAATCAGATGAAATTGGATTATCCAAAAGCATATCATCTGCGCCGCCGCCAAAAACCTTCGCGTGCTGTTGCAAAACGAACGCCCATGTGATGGCTTCAGATAAGCCTCGTCCCGCAAGCGCGCGGCGCGCAAGACGTGTGCGGTTTTGAATTAGCGTCGCCGTGGGTTCACGGCGGCCCGGTAGGGGCGGCAGGCTGACCGCTTCAAGGTTATGATAGCCGTGGACACGGGCAATCTCTTCAACAAGGTCTGCGCCTGCGGCCGCGTCTCGCCGCCATGTTGGCACTCCGACAGTCCAATCTTTACCCACGGTAAAACCAAGGTCTGTCAGGATTTTACGCATAGCGGCATCCTCCATATCAAGGCCTGTCAGGCGTTCATTCAGAGCCGTATCAAATTTAATCGGCGCAGGGGGCGTTGGGATATCGCCTGCCACGACAACTTCACTAGGCTCGCCGCCGCAAATATCGAGAACCATTTGCGTGGCTAAATCCATACCGCCGAGCAAGAAGCCCGTATCGACGCCGCGTTCAAAACGGTATTTTGCGTCCGAATTCACGCCAAGTTTTTTGGCGGAGCGGCGAATGGTCAGCGGATCGAAATAGGCGCACTCAATAAGAATGTCAGTCGTGCTTTCATCGCAGCCCGTACTTGTTCCGCCGACAATGCCGCCAAGGCCAAGAATGCCGCTATCATCTGTAATCGCGACATCGGTTTCGCCCGCGATATATGATTTATCATCAAGCGCTTCAAAACTCTCGTCTTTACCGAAGCGCACAGTAATGCCGCCTTTAAGCTTGGCAGCGTCATAGAAATGCAGAGGCCGCGCGCGGTCATAAGTGATGAAGTTCGTGATATCGACGAGCGCTGAAATCGGGCGAAGGCCGATGGCTTTAAGCTGGTCTTGAAGCCACTGCGGCGACGGGCCGTTTTTGACGCCTTTCACAACGCGGCCCACAAAGACGGGGCAGGCCTCAGGCACATCTGTCTTAATAGCGACGGGGCAGGGGAAGCTGCCTTTGACGGGGGGAATCGGTTTTGTCTTTAAAGTGCCAAGACCGACCGCGGCAAGGTCGCGGGCAATACTATCCACGCCGAGCCAATCCGGCCGGTTGGGCGTGACTTCAAAATCAATCACGGGGTCATTCACCCCCAAAGCATCCGCCAAAGGTGTGCCCATCTCTAGGGAACCGTCGAGGTCCATAATCCCGTCATGGTCTTCGCCAAGGTTAAGCTCCTTGCCCGAGCACATCATGCCAGAGCTCTCAACGCCGCGAATTTTGCGCGGCTTCTTATCAAGGCTGAAATCCGCGCCCGGGATATAGGCGCCCATAGGGGCGTAGGCGACGGTCATGCCCGCGCGGGCATTGGGCGCGCCGCAGATGATTTGCATCTCTCCGTCGCGGGTCTCGACGGTGCAGACCTTAAGCTTATCGGCGTCAGGATGTTTTTCGGCGGTTTTAACTTTGGCCACCGAGAACGGCGCGAGGTCATCGGCGGGGTTGTGCACTTCCTCAACCTCCAGCCCGGCAAGCGTCATCGCCTCGACAACTTGGTCGATTGTGGCCTCAGTTTCGAGATGCTCTTTGAGCCATGAGAGAGTAAACTTCATTATGAAAGCCCCGTTGCCATATTCGCTTGGAGGAGCGGATTGAACCCGTAGTGGGACAGCCATCTTGTGTCGGCGGCAAACATATCGCGTAGATCTGGCATGCCGTATTTTAGCATGGCGAGGCGGTCCACGCCCATGCCAAAGGCAAAGCCTTGATACTCTTCGGGGTCAAGGCCGCAGCTTCGCAGCACATTGGGGTGTACCATGCCGCAGCCGAGGATTTCCATCCATTTTTCGCCTTGGCCAATTTTAATGGCCGCGCCGTCGCGCTCGTACCTTACATCCATTTCGGCGGACGGTTCTGTGAAAGGAAAATGATGCGGGCGGAACTGCACATCGACATCGGTCTCAAAGAACGCGCTGACAAAATCCATGAGCACGCCTTTGAGGTGGCCCATATGAATGCCCTTATCGATGACAAGGCCTTCAACTTGGTGAAACATCGGCGTGTGTGTTTGGTCACTATCACAGCGAAATGTGCGTCCCGGCGCGATGATACGAATGGGCGGTTTTTCATTGATCATCGTACGAATTTGCACCGGCGAGGTGTGGGTTCTAAGAACCTTTTTTTCTTCGCCATTTTGTTTCCCGGTCGGGTCCTTTGTACCCTCCTCGCCTCTTACTGGCGTCATGAAAAACGTATCATGCATATCGCGCGCAGGATGACCGGGCGGGAAGTTCAGCGCCGTAAAGTTATGAAAATCATCTTCAATGTCTGGCCCCTCGGCGATAGAAAACCCCATATCCGAGAAAATAACCGCCATTTCTTCCATGACTTGCTGCACAGGATGGAGCGTGCCGGAGCGCTTTCCAACAGGCAGTGACATATCCAGTGTCTCGGAGGCGAGCGCGGCATCAAGGGCTTCGTCTTCTAGCGCGGTTTTGCGGGCTTCAACCAAATTAGCAATATCGTTTTTGAGCCCGTTGAGCGCGGGGCCCATGACTTTTTTTTCCTCAATGGTCATTTTACCAAGGCCTTGCATCATGGCGCTGACCTCGCCCTTTTTACCAAGAGCGGCGACGCGGATATCATCCAGCGCGCGCAGGTCTGCCGCGCCTGTAATCTGGGCAGCATATTTATCTTTGGTTTTACCAAGCTCTGGGGTTAAATCACTCATGGTCTTGCCTAATGGTCGTCGTGGATTAGCGCGTCTTTTGACGCTTTTGTGATGAAGGGTCAACCATTGGCTGGCCTCATGATAACCCTGTCTTAGGATTTTGTAGCTATCACGCATTTATGACACGTGTTCTTCTTTCTTTAGCGATTTCGGCGCTGTTTCTTACGGCCTGCGGCTCTACGCCTGCGCCGAGCAAAAGCGCAAGTTCCGCTAAAGGGTATTATCCGCAGAGCTCCTCAAAATCAGGCGGTTTGCAAATCACGCCTATTCCGCAAAGCGCGCGTTTTAACTATGATGGCCGCAGCCTGTCCTTGCCAGACCGCGCCGCCTTCCTTCAAAAAGATAAGCGCTGGGCAGATGACCAGCTTGGCAATACAGCGTCCGATACAATGGGCACGGACGGCTGCCTTGTAACGGCTTCGGCTATGGCGCTTAATAACCTTGGTTTTGAAACCGATCCGGGAGATTTGAACCGGCGCCTCACTGCGAGCAATAGTTATACGCCGCAAGGCTGGCTCATCTGGAGCGGCATCTCTAAAGTTACAGGCGGCAAAGCCAAAGCCCGTTTTCATACCGAGGTAAGCGAGGACATTATTAACGGCTGTATGCGCGATGGTTATTATCCAATGGCGCGATTTGTTCTTCCGAATGGGCGTACCCATTGGGCTGTGATTTTAAAACGTGACGCGCAGGGCTATCATATGCGCGATCCGTTGCAGCCTTCACGTACTCCGCTGATATTTCCGCGCGGGGCAGAGGCTTTTAAAGCCGTCAGATGCATTGGACTGGACGAAAGCTAGACTTTGTTTAAGCTAGCGCTATGCGCATGATAGCAAATATACTCTGGGTCATTTTTGGGGGCTGGCTTACAGCCCTAGGGTGGCTGCTGGCCGCTTTGCTTATGGCGATTACAATCATTGGCTTGCCGTGGACACGTGCCTGTTTAAGTATTGCCCGTTTTTCGGTCTGGCCATTTGGCTCGCGGCTTGTGCCGCGCGACCAGCTCAAAGGGCGGCCTACACTCGGGAATAGCCCTCTCGGACTGATTGGAAATGTGATTTGGTTTATTTTGGGCGGATGGTATCTGGCGATTATGCATTTATTTGTCGGGGCCGTGTGGTGCATCACTATTATAGGTATTCCATTTGGCACGGCGCATTTCCGATTAATGAAGCAGGCTTTTGCGCCAATTGGCAAAGCGGTTGTGCCTATGGATGTCGCGCGTAGACTTTAACGCGGAAAGGCGGATTTCATTTAGTTCTTGATTTGTTCTTTATCTTGTGATTTTACTATCTTAAGGAGAGAGCTATGGCGGCGAGTGTGTTTACAGTTGCATTTGAAGGCGCCGACGCGCGCCGCGTAGATGTACAAGTGCAAATCCTTGGCGGCAGCAAACATATACTGTCTATCGTCGGTCTGGCTGATAAAGCGGTGGCAGAGTCGCGTGAGCGTGTGCGCTCTGCCTTTGCAGCCATTGGCCTTCAAATGCCTTATAAGCGTATTGTCGTTAATCTCGCGCCTGCTGATCTTCCCAAAGAAGGCGCGCATTATGACTTGCCGATTGCGCTGGGTATAATGGCGGCCATGGGAGCTTTGCCCGCCGATGCGCTGCATGATTATATGGCCATGGGTGAGCTCTCTCTAGATGGTACGATTGCGCCTGTGCCTGGGGCATTGCCCGCCGCCGTTTGCGCGAACGCCTTAAACCTGGGTTTGATTTGCCCTGAGCCTAATGGCGCAGAAGCGGCTTGGGCAGGGGACTTATCCTTGCTTGCACCTCAAAACCTTATTCAGCTTATCAATCATTTTAAAGGTAGCCAGATTCTCTCGCGTCCTATCGCAGGCGAAATGCTAACGGATGTTTCGCCGCTGGATATGCGCGATGTGCGCGGTCAAGAAACCGCCAAACGCGCGCTGGAAGTCGCGGCCGCTGGAGGGCATAATTTGCTAATGGTCGGGCCGCCGGGCTCTGGTAAGTCCATGCTTGCGGCGCGGTTGCCAGGGTTGTTGCCGCCGCTTACGGCTAAAGAGCTTTTGGACGTTTCTATGGTGCATTCTGTCGCGGGACTTCTTGAAAAAGGAAGTTTGTCGCGGGCGCGCCCTTTTAGATCGCCTCATCACAGTGCCTCTATGGCCGCTATGGTCGGCGGCGGTGTTAAAGCCAAGCCCGGCGAAGCGTCTCTCGCGCATAGAGGTGTCTTATTTCTAGACGAGCTCCCCGAGTTTACACCTCAAGTCCTTGATAGCCTTCGTCAGCCTTTGGAAGAGGGCGAGATTTCAGTCGCGCGCGTTAACGCGCATGTGAAATACCCTGCACGTTTTCAGCTTATTGCGGCGATGAATCCTTGCCGCTGCGGGACAGGCGGGGCCAATGGTGTGTCTTGTCCGCGGGGAGAGCGCTGCGCCGCTGATTATCAAGCCCGTGTTTCTGGCCCTTTCATGGACCGTATTGACATTCAAATAGATGTGCCCGCCGTAACGCCTGCTGATTTAGCTTTGTCGCCGTCAAAGGACGGCACTGTAGAGATTGCGGCTCGCGTGGCGCGTGCACGCGAGATACAGCTCATGCGCAATGGGGGCGTGACGAATGCCGAGCTGCGCACGTCCCAACTTGATCATGTTGCACAGCCGGATGCTGATGGCCGTAAATTACTCATTCAGGCGGCAGAAACATTGGGATTAACGGCGCGCGGCTATCATCGCGTGCTTCGTGTGGCGCGAACTTTGGCTGATCTGGCAGGCAGCGAGCACATCCACCGTCTCCATATTGCTGAGAGCCTTTCGCATCGGCGGGTCCGGAAAGGACTTTCATCGGGTAAAGCTGTGGGGCCGGCGTCTCGAAATAACAGGAAATACGGAGGTAAGGCGTCACAGTTTGGCACACTTTAATTCCGAACGTTCATAAAAAAGCAGCTAGAAATTGTAATTTCTACATATTTATGTGTTAAAGCGAGTAAAAGTTAAATTTGGTAAGACATTTTTTAGATTAAGTACCCAATATAGCGTTTCATAAACGTATTTCTGCGATGCAGATGAGGTATAACATGTCTTCAAATGAAATTTTTGCCGCTCAAATGTGGCCTTGGCCCGATCCAATGCTTAAGCGTGACACACAGGGCCAGATTTTGTTTGTCAACGCGGCCTTTCTTCGTCTTTACGGCGGACAGGTGCAAGACTGGCATGGTAGCAGCGTTAACGGCTGGCCTGCACCTCTAGGTGGACCTGCGCCCAATCGTTTTGAGACACGCATGCCGAGCCCGCAAGGTGAGACTGTCTACGACTGGCTAGAATATACGCTTGCTGATGGCGGCGCTTTAGCGATTGCGCGTGACGTGACAGAGCTATTGCCTGTTCCAGAACCTGATCCGGCGCATAGCGCTCTACCTCCTCAAATGCCGCCGTCTGGACTCGCGCCTGCTATTGCAGCTGCGCCGCAAACGGCCGCGCTGGCGCAAGCGCCAATGCCTGCACACACTTATGAGGCCGCAGCAGAAGATGCGCCTGCCGATCCTGTTGAGACTCCGCAGTTTGATGTTCCAACTTATGAGGCTCCGCCTGTTGAGATTCCAACGGTGGAGATTCCGCAAATTGAACCACCCGTATATGAAGCCCCAGCGATGGAGACGCCTCCGCAAACAGTTGAGGCTGAGCCCCATGCCGTTCAGCCAGAACCGGAGCCAGTTACAGAAGCTGCGCCAACTCTCAATGCAGCCCCTTTAACACCGACTGACCGTGATTATGAACGGAGGGCTTTGCCGATTGAAAATGAAGAATCAGTGCTGGGTACAAATTGGCGCGATGCTGTTATTGCAAAAGCTGTTGGCGATGCCTTGCCGCAGTCAGAAAATACTGAGGCTGAAGTTGAACAAGCCCCAGACCAAGTGTTGCCGTCACAGACAAATTCTGATGGACAATTACGTATTCTGCTCGCCGAGGATAATGCGATTAACGCGCTATTGACCCGTACCCTTCTGGAAGCTGATGGATGTCATGTCGACGTTGTTGAAGATGGCGCCCTTGCGGTTGAGGCTATGAAAAATCAATCTTATGATATGATTTTCATGGACATGCGCATGCCCAATATGGACGGTCTTGAATCGACACGTAAGATTCGGGCTCTTCCAAATGTTCCAAAATCTTTGCCAATCGTTGCGCTGACAGCCAATGCCTTTGATGATGACCGCAATGCCTGTTTTGATAGCGGTATGAATGATTTTATGACAAAACCTGTTTCTGCAGAGGAATTGCAAGATATGGTCAATCAATGGGCCCGTAAAGGTCAAGAGGCTGCAGCTTAATATAATCTGCCTAAAAGACGTTCGTCTTTTACCCAAATCATGCCATATCAGGCCTATATAAAGGCCTGATATGCATCCTACTCTCAAGACATTAGACGACGTTTTTTTCGTCTCTAAAATTCTGACAAACCGCAAAATGGCAGCCATGCTTGCGCTTGGCTTTAGTGCGGGCTTGCCGATATTATTGGTTTATACAACGCTGTCATTTTGGCTAAAGAGCGTGGGCGTGAGCCGAACCGCGATTGGCTTTTTTATCTGGGTGGGTTTTGCTTATTCCCTAAAATTTTTATGGGCGCCACTGCTTGACCGTTTGCGGGTTCCAATTCTTTCACGCCGGATTGGCAATCGTCTCGCGTGGTCATTTATCGCCATATGCGGCACGTCCGTGTCGATGGTGGTGATGGGGCTTCAAGACCCTGCGGCGAATTTAGCGGGGGTGGCTTACTGCGCCATTGGGATTGCATTTTTCTCCGCCACGCTTGATGTCTGCGTGGACGCATGGCGCATTGATGTCAGCGATGATGAAGAACAGGCCATGATGGCGGCGACCTATCAGCTAGGCTACCGCTTTGGCATGATTATGGCCGTTTCGGGCGTGTTTTGGGTGGTTGAGCTGTCGAGCTGGAAAATTGGATATTGGGCGGCGGCATGTGTCGCGCTGATCGGGGCCAGCACCCCGTTTTGGGCGACGCCCCCACCGCAGCCGTCCGCGCAGGATAAAGCGCCCACCAATTGGGCCCTTGTTGGGCTTAGCCTAGCCGCCATATCGGCTCTTGTCTTACAGCTTCAAAAAGGAGCAATGCTGCGCGGCTGGCTTGGCGCGCTTGGCGAGGGCTTTATGGCGCAGGCCCCGATATTTAAAGTGCTGGTCCCGCTCTCTCTGGGTGCGAGTATTATTCTTATTCCGTTTATTTTTGCCGCCTATCTACTGACGTTTGGCCGCGCCTCCCTTAAACGCGCCGCCTTATATGACGTGCCGATTATGGGCGACTTTGCAGACCTCGTGCGCCGTTTTGGCTGGACGACCCTGCTTATACTTATCATTGTTCTGACCTACCGAATTTCTGATTACACTATGGGCGTCATGGCCGCCCCGCTTTATAGCGATCTTGGATATAGTGAGGGCACGATAGGCACAGTCAAAGGCATATTTGGGATTACCATGTTGATGGTTGGGGCCTTTGTAATGGCGTGGGCCTCTATGAAATATGGATTGGCTAAAACCCTTATTGCGGGGGCCATTTTGACCATTATGACAAATCTGGCTTTTGCGTGGCTGGCCACGGTAAGCGAGCCGCGCGCGCTTTATTTATTCGTCACCATTGGGGCGGATAATCTGGCGGGCGGTTTTGCGGGCACAGCTATCATCGCCTTTATGTCGACGCTGACGGATAAGAAATTTACGGCCACGCAATATGCGCTCTTTAGCTCCCTTGTCGCCTTTAGCGGTAAGTTCTTTGCCGGCTTTTCCGGCGTGCTGGCTGATAAGATTGATTATCAAAACTTCTTTATCGTGACGGCTTTCTTTGGCCTGCCGGCGCTTATTGGCGTAATTATCGCGTGGAAGATTGGCTTTGTTCCCGAAGGGAAAGTCGAAAATGAAACGGCTGAAAGCGAAAGCTAGACTCTGCCTCTCTGCTCGCCTATCTGTCACTCATGAGCCGTTATTCCGAATCTGCTGCCCTTAAAGCTTTTGCGGGTATTTCTGATCCTAAGTCAGGACGTGATATCGTTTCGGCTGGACTTCTAGGGAATGTAGAGCTGGCGAACGGCACGGCGCGGGCTATCCTTTTAATTGACCCAAACACGCCGCAACACTATGAGCCCGCACGGCTCGCTATGGAGTCTGCCCTTTTGAATTTTGAGGATGTCGCCAAAGCCAGCGTTTTAATGACCGCGCATAAAGCTACGCCTGTCCTTAAAGCCCCTGCGGCTAAGTCCAAAAACCCGCACAAAGCTCGCCGTCCAGAAGGCTATCAAGGCGATGCGAAGATAAAGCGCGTGATTGCGGTCAGCTCGGCTAAAGGCGGGGTTGGGAAATCAACGGTGTCGGTCAACCTTTCCGTGGCGCTCGCCAAACTTGGCCTCTCAGTAGGATTGCTCGACGCGGATATTCACGGGCCAAGCGCGCCTATTCTTTTGGGCCTCACGGGGGTGACGGCGGATACGCACCGCGTCAGTGAGGCCGGCGAAATTACGACCGATAAATCAGGCCGCATAATCATCACGCCGATGGAGCTTCATGGCATTAAGGCGATGTCCATTGGCTGGCTGACCAAGGATGACGGTCCCGTTGTTTGGCGCGGCCCACTTGTGCAGGGCGCGATTTCTAAAATGCTCTGGGATGTGGACTGGGGCGCGCTTGATGTTTTGATTATTGATATGCCGCCCGGCACAGGCGACGCGCAGCTCGGTCTTGCCCAAGACATCAAACCGCATAGCGCGATTATCGTCTCCACCCCCCAAGACCTCGCATTGGCTGATGCGCGCAAAGGGGTGGCTATGTTCGGTAAAGTCGACATTCCCATTGCGGGCGTGATTGAAAATATGAGTGTCTTTACCTGCAGCGAATGCGGCGCAGCGCACCACATTTTCGGACGCGGCGGCGCGAAGCTGGAGGCCGAAAAACTTGGAGTCCCGTTTTTAGGGCAGGCCCCGCTGACGATGGCGATAAGACAGTCGGGTGATGCAGGCATTCCCATTGCCATAGGCGAAGGGCCAGAGGCCGACATGTTTAAAGAGATTGCAAATGCGGTTAAGGTGAGTTTGGAGGTTTAATTACTCCATAAGTAATTTGGCAACTTCCTTGGGTTTGATGAGCATTGCTGCATGTCCGCAATCTATCTCTCTATAAACCCACTCTTCGCTTTGTTTTGCAACCGCCCCATGTGTTGGATAGCCCATTACATTTGTAGGTGGGGCTATGGAAAGAATATAGGTTTTAGCGATAGCTGTAAGTCCACCAGTTTCGAATATAATGGGTTCGAGCCAATCGCTTAATCTAAATGGCCGGGAATGGGTGTTTACATACTCAATATCATTGGTGTTTGTGATTCCAGCTAACTGAGCTGATAAAGGTGTAATCCATACTCCATCTTTGGATAGGGCTTTAAAGGTTTGCCTGCGCTGTTCAGCGTCTTGGTCAGAAATGCCAACTATATGCGATGCAAAATCGTCACCATTGCTGGGCACGGCCGCATCTAAGAATATTGCTTTCTTTATTCGGGGTTTTATACGGTCTGCAACACCAGAAATCACCATTCCACCAAAAGAATGACCTACTAATATACAGTTGTATAAATCTTGAGCTTTGATGAGTTCAATGATGTATCTGATAGAACTTTCGAGTGTTTTGCAACTGGTAGGAATAGTCGGGGCAAACACGCTTGCGCCTTTGATTTCCATCTGTGCTTTGACTTGACTCCAGCACCAACCCCCAAGGCCAGACCCATGTACAAGTATGTAAGGCGTATTTTTCTTCACCAAGATAGGTTACGAGGTGTTTTGGATGGTGTCCAATATTTCGTATCTTGCCTAAGCAAATATATCTAACCCTTCTTACGCAGGCTCCATTTCAGCCATATCGCAAAAACTTTTGGGCCTTCGATAAGGTAGCGTTTCCACAGGCGGCCGGGTTCGCTTGCGAGGCGGAAGAGCCATTCAAGGCGCGCTTGCTGCATCCATTTTGGCGCGCGTTTGATACGGCCTGTGAGGAATTCCAACGACGCGCCAACACATAATCCAAGACCCACACAATCGCCGCGCTCTAGCGCGGCTTTGGCGACCATTTCTTGCTGCGGGCTCCCGACACAAATAAAGGTATAGCGCGCGGGGTTGTCTGCGATAAACTGCGCTGTGGCGGCAATCGCCTCTGGCTTTTTACGCATACCCATTGGCGGCTCGTGATGGTTTATCTTCGTGAGGCCGTAACGTTCTTTAAGGCCAGCAATGATTTCATCATCGGCACCGATAACATTGATGGGCTCATCCGCGTCAATGACATTGTCAAAAAGCTGCGCGGTGAGATCTGAACCGGGGACGGCTTTAAGCGGAATGCCAGAGAAATTGGCGAGGAGTTCTAAAATGCGGCTGTCGCAAACTGAAATCCACGCCGCATCATAGAGCGGTTCAAACACTTCGGGCTCTTTGGTCAGACGGACAATGTGATCTACATTGGGCGTAACGATATAGCGAAAGCCATGATCCGTGGTCATCCACTTACAGCGCGTAAGCGTTTGCATCGGCGTAAGTGGATCAAATGTCGTCCCGACAAAACCGTAGCTGCGCTGGTTCACGCGCCAATCAACTTGTCCTTGACGCGGCTCGGCGCGGCGGTCCATGCCGCGCGGTTGCGGCGGTAATATCTTCTTTGCGGCACTCATGTTTTTAACCCACATTCCCTTATTTAGACCGAGTGTATAACAGGGTTAGGTTAGGAATGCGTTTACGCGGCCTAAGTTTTATCTTTACAGAACCTTAAGAATGGCTTCGGCTAAGCGCGGAATATTTTCACTATTTGTACCCGCAATATTGATACGGCCCGAGTCCGTAAGATAGACGGAATGGTTTTCGCGAAGTGCCACGGCTTGTGCCTTGGAGAGCGGCAAGGTTGAGAACATACCGTTTTGGTCTTTGACAGCTGCCGCCATAACTTCGCCGCCTTGTACATTAAGCGCTGTTGATAATTGCGCGCGAAGATCGCGCATGCGGCCGCGCATGTCATCAAGCTCAGCTGTCCATTCCGCGCGAAGCTGCGTATCGCCTAAGATGCGGGCGACCAATGCTGCGCCGTGATCTGGCGGCATCGAAATGATTTTGCGCTGGATGGCGCCAAATTGTGATTGGGCATTGACCGCGCTATCGGCGTCTTTGGTCAGGACAGCGATGAGCCCAACACGTTCGCGGTAAAGCGCAAAGTTCTTAGAACATGACGCGGCCAGGAGAAGTTCATCCACGCTTTCCATCAACTTGCGAAGACCATATGTATCATCGTCCATCCCGCGGCCAAGGCCGAAATAGGCAAGATCAACAAAGGGGATAAGGCCATGCTCGGGCAGAAACTTCGCAAGAACGTCCCATTCAGCCTGGCTAAAATCTGCGCCCGTTGGATTGTGGCAACAGCCGTGTAGCAGAACAATATCGCCGGGCTTTGCGTCTATTTTGAGACGGTCCAGCATATCAGAGAAATCTACGCCAAGTGTTTCGCGGTTATAATAAGGATAGGTTTTAATCTCTAGTCCAGCGGAACTAATAAGCGGTACATGGTTGGCCCATGTCGGCGTTGACACCCAGACAGTTGCATTTGGATTGGCGGAGACAATGAGTTCTGCGCCAAGCCGAAGCGCGCCGCTGCCGCCCGCAGCTTGGGAGCTGGCCATGCGGGGGTTATATTTAGCCGCCAAATCTTTGCCGAAAATAAGGTCAAGCATATGTTTTCTAAAGTCGGCATTACCAACAGTGGAGACATAGGTTTTTGTTTGTTCTTCTTGCCACCAAAACTGCTCAGCTTTTTTGACGGCCCGCATGATAGGTGTCGCCCCGTCTTCAGTTTTGTAAACGCCTACGCCAAGGTCAATTTTATTAGGATTTGTGTCGGCTTTACACATGGCCATTAAATGCATGATGGCGTCAGGGGCTTTGGCAGTTAGGGCTTCAAACATGGGAATCTCGCATTAGAGCAGCAGTAAAGCTGCCCTGTTAGCGCAATCTGTCATGCGAAAAAAGAGTAAAGTGCTTACTCAGCCGGCCGCATAGCAGAGGTCGGGCTTTTGCGGATAAGCGGCCAGATAAGCTGCTCGCCTACAGAGGTTTCAGGCAGGTTTTCAACGCCAAACTCCTTTGGATATTCACGCGTTATTTTTGCTGTTCCAAAAAGAACATCCCAAAAGAAAAGCAAGTTGCCATAATTACCTTTGTAATTGGTCACGCCGTCTGATTGATGCTTGCCGTGGTGGGCACTATGGGTGGCGGGCGTAGAAATTGTACGTTCGACAATCCACATCACAGGCGCGAGCCCTCTAATTTTATAAAGCGGCTCATCCCAACGTATATCGCAATGTGCGCCGAATATCACCGTCATTTTAATGACGAGATAAACGGCGTACACCCATCCCCCCCCGAGATATATTAGAATGCCTGCAAACCAGAGGCTTGGCATGAGATAGTAGTAAAAAATATTATTCCTGTAGACGATACGTATCGACATATACTCAGCGTTATGATGCGGGCGGTGCAATTTATAAAGCCACGGTGTTGCATGGGTGATGCGGTGCCACCAATATTGCGTCATATCCTCAAACACTAAAAAGAGGGCGAAGACGGCAAGAAACGGCCAGCTCTCAAGGATACCGGCGCTGCCGGGAAATAAAAATGACGCGAGAAGCGGACTTAGGAAGAGGACTATAAGCGGCTGGGTTAAAAGTGTAATCGTGAGCGTGCCAAGAAGCTCGACCCAGCCGTCGCCTTTAACTTGGTTTTTCTTTTGGAAGAATTTTGTGAATATAATCTCCGCCACAATAAAGGCGATGAAAATCATCAGAACAGCAAAAACTTCAGGCTTCATACTTGGCTCCGCATTAGAGCCAGTTATAACAATAGGGAGTGATGCTGACTGTCAGCTTAATGACAATTGGTGATTCAACCGTCTTTTTTTAAGTCTTGAGCAATATGCGGTTGATTAAGAAGTTTTTGCATGTTTTGCGCGGTCTCAAAGCTCTCATCGACCACGAACTTAAGGGCTGGAGTGGATTTCATTTCCATCTCTTTGCCAAGACGTCCACGTAGAAATTTGCTGGCGCGGTTGAGCGCTGCGACAAGTGTGTCATTGTCCCCGCCGCCAAGCGGCGCGGCATAGATAATCGCATGCTTTAAGTCTGGACTGACACGCACTTCTGAAATTGTCACTGAGGCGTTTTGCAAGTCCGGATCCCTGAAATGCTCTTTGGCAATAATCTCGGCCAGCATACGGCGGATTAATTCGCCAGCTTTTAGCATGCGCTGTGACGGGGCTTTATGTTTGCTCATATTATGTCAACTTATATTCAGTCAGCTCATAAAAAACGCGGCCACGAAGAAACGTGCCGCGTCCTTCAATTTATTCTTTATACGTCTACTCGAGGTTCCGCTCAATCATTTCAACGGTGAAACACTCGATTTCATCGCCCTTACGCAGATCGTGATAGTTTTCAAAGGCCATGCCACATTCCATACCGGCTTGGACTTTTTGAACTTCATCCTTAAAGCGCTTAAGCGTGCTGAGCATGCCTTCGTGAATCACGACGCCTTCACGCAAAAGACGTACGCCAGAGCCGCGTTCGACGCGCCCTTCGGTAATTTTACAGCCCGCAATATTGCCAAGTTTGGAAATATCAAAGACTTGTAGAATTTCGGCGTAGCCTATGAATGTTTCGCGGCGTTCAGGTGCGAGCATGCCGGATAGTGCGCCTTTGACATCATCAATCAGCGCGTAAATCACAGAATAATAGCGGATTTCAACGCCTTCGCGTTCTGCCATGTCTTTGGCTTGGCGGTTAGGCCGAACGTTAAAAGCCAGAATAGGTGCGTTGGACGCGGACGCCAGCTGTACATCCGATTCAGAGATTTGGCCGACGCCGCTATGGATGACGCGGCATTTTACTTCCTCATTACCCGCGTTTTGAACCGAAGATTTAATGGCCTCGACGGAACCTTGAACATCGCCTTTTACGACAACAACCATCTCCGCGACAGATTTGTCAGAGAGTTTAGCCATCATAGCTTCCATAGACGCCATAGCGCTTGGGGCCATATTTTGAGCCTTTTTAAGCTCTCGTTCGCGGTAATCCGTAATTTCGCGCGCTTTTTGTTCAGTGTCGACAACGGCAAAGGGTTCGCCCGGTGCAGGCGCGCCGTTAAAGCCCATGACTTCAACAGGCATAGACGGCGAGGATTCTTTCAACTTGCCGCCGCGTTCATCGGTCATGGCTTTCACCTTGCCCCAATATTGACCGCCAACAATGATATCGCCGCGCTTGAGTGTGCCGCGCTTAATCAGAACTGTCGCCACTGCGCCGCGGCCTTTCTCGATCTTACTTTCAATCACAACACCATCGGCTTTGCGCGCTGGGTTGGCTTTGAGCTCCATGAGCTCAGCTTGATTGGAGATGGCTTCAACCAAATCATCCAAACCCGTTTTCTCTTTCGCAGAGACATGAATAGACTGCGTTTCGCCTGACATGGATTCTGTAATGACTTCATGTTGCAGTAAATCTGTTTCTATCTTCATCGCGTCGGCTTCATATGTGTCCATCTTATTGACGGCGACAATGATAGGAGTCTCGGCGGCCTTGGCATATTTAATCGACTCGATTGTTTGCGGCTTAACGCCATCATCAGCCGCGACAACGAGGACAACAATATCCACGGCCTGAGCGCCGCGGGTACGCATCTCGGCAAAGGCCGCATGGCCCGGCGTATCAAGCACTGTAATCTTTGCGCCTGAATTCAGTTTGAGCTGATAGGCGCCAATATGCTGCGTAATACCGCCGGCTTCACCGGACGCGACATCTGTCGTTCTCAGCGCATCCAAAAGAGATGTTTTGCCGTGATCGACATGGCCCATAATCGCGATGACTGGGGGGCGGGGTTTTTGATTGGCTTCGTCTTCTACATCATCATCTTTGATGAAGTTAAACTCGACATCGGCTTCCGCAACGCGTTTGACAGTATGCCCAAAATCCTCAGCGATTAATTGCGCTGTATCAGCGTCAAGTACATCATTAATCTTGAGCATATCGCCCTGCTTCATGAGATATTTAACAACATCGGAGGCGCGTTCAGCCATACGGTTGGCGAGATCGCCGACTGTAATAGCCTCAGGAATTGTCACCTCGCGCGAAATTTTTCCAGAATCTGTTTGGCCGCCGCGTTGACGTTCTTTTTCGCGTTCGCGCGCGCGGCGTACAGAGGCCAGCGAGCGCTGGCGTTCTTCATTACCGGCTAAGGCCGAGACAATCGTTAGCTTACCGCGCCGGCGAGAGCTGTCATTCCCGCGTGTGTTGCGTGTCGGTTTAGAAGGACCGCCGCCGCGAGATTTCTTAATCCGTCCACCCGCTTTTTCAAGCTCAGTGGGTTCTTTCGCTTGTTTGGCTTCGCGCTCTTTATCGATAGCGCGTTCGGGCTGGGGCTTACGAGACTCTTTTTGTTCTTGGGCTTGCCGTTCCGCTTCCTCAGCTTCCATGCGGCGGAGTTCAGCGTCTTCTTCTTCTTGCTTTTTCTTACGCAGACGTTCTTTTTCTTCATCCATGCGCTTGCGGCGCTCCGCCTCTTCGGCTTTGCGCATCTCTTCACGTTCGGTTTGCTGCGTAACGGCGGACTGCACGGCTTTCTGGCGCTTGATATATTCATCTTTTGAGAGACCGAGCGCTTTGGCGGCCTCGGCAACTTCGTCAACTTTCACTTTTGGGGCTGCTGTTGGTTTGGGTCCTGGCGAAGGTTTGGGCGTTGGCGTGCTCCCTCTGACAGGCGCAGGTTTCACCATTGGCTTTGCTGTCGGGGCACCAACGACGCGGCGTTTTTTCGTTTCTACCACAACCTGTTTTGAGCGTCCGCCAGAGAAGTTTTGGCGAACAGTTCCGGCCCCCTTACCAAGGGAGAGTGGTTTGCGTTTCGGTTTGTCGTTATTATCGGTCATCTTTATCGTCCATTCAGCGGGTCATAAGTCCGCTTTTCTTTTCCATTATGCGCCCAAAATCGGGCTTTGGCAAAGTCGCCGTAACCTAGCGTCCTTGCGGAGTTATTCAACAGTCAATCCTATGGGTTACGGGATTTATTTAAGCAGTCATCTAGAGCATTTCATGGCCGTTCATGCTCCTCTTTTAAATTGTCTTTTGCCTTTGTGGGTATTTTAATCTCATGGAAAACGTCGTCCCATTCATGCGGTACAAGTTGCTGAAACCCTCTAAAGCGTGCCGCGTCAGCTGTGAAGGCTTTAGCAAGTTTCCCCGGAGGGAGCGATAGATGAACCACAGTATCACGGCCGAGGGCTTTGGCGAGTTCGGCGCCGCTAAAACAGCCCATAACCTTAGGCACAGGCTGCTCAAGTTCCAGCGCGACCGCTTTGGCGAGTGTGCGAATTTTCCCGCGTCCATCAGACGCGCCCTCGCGGGCTTCTATGCGCCAGGCAATCTGACCACTAGCCGCTGCCGCTTTGACTTGATCATAGCCTATAGCGATATGACCTGACTTGCGGGCCATTGCCAATAATCCCAGAAGACGTCTGGCTAACAGTGTCTCAACCAATTCTTCTAAATCGGAGCGAACTTTTATTTTAGATTTAAACCCGCGCGCAAAACCGCCGGTCTTAATCGCCTTGGCGAGGGGTTCTCTATGCGCGGTCACCCAAACGCCGCGTCCTGGAAGCTTGCCCATTATATCGGGCGTGACGTCACCGTCAGGGGAGAGGACGTAGCGGATCATCTTGGCCGTATCTTCAACCTTATTCGTCGCCATACATTTGCGCTCAAGGCCTTTATGGCCGCGCTTATCTGGTCCAAACTCATCTATAAAGTTTGGATCAGGCATTTCAGAAATGGGAGCGACTGGCGAAGCGGTCAAGGGAATATGTATTCCCGATTAAGAGAATACATCCTCCGCTGTTAGGACGGCTTCACCGGCGTTTTCAGTTTCAGCTGCAGCGTCTTCTTCAGCGGCCTCTTCTTGCATAGCCTCTAGAGCGGCGGCATCAATCCAGCCCGCTTTTACGCGCGCTTGCATGATAAGCATCGTGGCGTCTTCTTCGGAGAGTTTAAAGCTTTCTAATATGCCTTCTTCATGCGTTTTTTCGCCGTTCTTATACTCAGTGTAGCCGCGAATATCGTCGGGTACGAGGCCAGCCACATCTTCAACTGTTAGAAGTTCATTCTTACCAAAGACCACGGCCATTGGCAGGGTCACGCCCTCAATTTCAAGAACGCCGTCCTCAACGCCGGCTGCTTTACGCTCAGCGTCTTGTTCATCTGCGACTTTTTGGAGGTATTCACGCGCACGTGCCTGAAGCTCCGTAGCTGTCTCATCATCAAAGCCCTCAATAGAAGACAGCTCAGCAAGCTCGACATATCCAACTTCTTCCATGTTTTGGAAGCCTTCAGATACAAGAAGCTGCGCGATCATTTCGTCAACATCAAGACCTGTCATAAAGAGTTCAGAACGCTCTGCGAATTCTTTCTGGCGGCGTTCGGATTCTTGCTCTTCAGTCATAATGTCGATTGACCAGCCAGAGAGCTGAGACGCGAGGCGCACATTTTGGCCGCGGCGGCCAATCGCCAGTGAGAGCTGCTCATCGGGGACCACGACTTCAATCCGGTTTTCGTCCTGATCAAGGACAACTTTGGTCACTTCGGCGGGCTGCAAGGCGTTAACGATGAAGCTCGCCGCATCATCTGTCCAAGGGATAATATCAATACGTTCACCTTGCAGTTCATTGACAACGGCTTGTACGCGAGATCCGCGCATACCAACGCAGGCGCCGACAGGGTCGATAGAGCCGTCATTAGAGTAAACCGCGATCTTCGCGCGAGACCCTGGGTCACGGGCGACGGCAACAATCTGAATGATGCCTTCATAGACTTCAGGCACTTCTTGGCTAAAGAGAGCGGCCATAAACTCTGGCGCTGAACGCGATAGGAAAATTTGGCTGCCGCGCGGTTCTTCGCGTACGTCTAAAATATAAGCTCGAAGACGATCGCCATTTTTGACATTTTCACGCGGCAAAGTCTGGTCGCGGCGCACAACGCCTTCGGCGCGGCCAAGGTCAACAATAATGTGGCCATATTCCACGCGCTTGACGATACCGTTGATAATCTCGCCAATGCGGTCTTTATATTCAAGATACTGCTTGGCGCGTTCCGCTTCGCGAACTTTTTGCATAATAACTTGTTTCGCCATTTGCGACTGCACACGGCCAAACTCAATCGGCGGAAGCGGCGTTGTAATCTCATATCCAATTTCAGCGTCCGGATTATCAAGCTGAGCGGTCACAAGATTTGTCTGTGTTTGCTCATTCTCAAGGTCTTCGTCTGCAACCACAGTAACAACGCGTGTCAAATCCATCGAGCCCGTAACAGGGTCAAGTTTAGCGCGAATATCAAGCTCGCTGCCATAACGTAGGCGCGCGGCTTTTTGAATCGCTTCTTCAATCGCGCCGAGCACGATAGATTTGTCGATATTTTTTTCTTGGGCGACAGCCGCTGCAATCTGCAGCAATTCTAAGCGGTTTGCACTAATTCCGGCCATAAAGGTCTCCTATATGTCTTTATTCTGTGTCTGAGCTTGCTCAGCTTCGAGCGCAGCTTTGGCCTTTTGGCCGTCTTCAATAAGGGCGTCTGTAATCAGGAGCTTGGCTTCCGATATCCACGCAAAGGGGATTTGGGCGGTCTCTTGCTCGCCGTCCAAATCAATATCTATGTGATCGCCGTCAATACCCGCGAGTACGCCGCGAAAGCGCTTGCGGCCTTCGACCAAGCGGTCAAGTTCAACCCGTGCGAGATAGCCAGAGTAATGTTTAAAGTCTTCAAGACTTGTTAGCGGACGTTCAAGGCCTGGGGATGAGACTTCAAGGACATAAGCATCACGAATAGGGTCTTCGACTTCAAGGGCAGCGCTAGAGGCACGCGAGAGGGCTTCGCAGTCGCTTACATTCATCTGTCCGTCTGATATGCGCTCGGCCATAATCTGCAAGGTCGGGCGGCGGCCTGCCATGACGCGCAGGCGCACAATCCGCAGACCAAGGTCAGCAGCAATTGGTCCTACTATGGTCAGGACGCGGGCGTCCAAATCTGTTTTCGTTTTCATAACGGCTCTATTATCTCCGCCTGTCTTTGAGGCATTAAAAAAGCGGCCTCTTGTGGAGGCCGCCGTCTTGCATCCTGTGCAAAAGGCGATGTGTTAAAAGCGCTATAGGGCAGGGCGTCGGCTTTGGCAAGAGGGGAGTCGCAATACGGGATGTGTAGGTTTAACGGTACGCAAAATACGCGTTAAGACTGCGCGCATTTTGCGGTCCTTGCCGGTGCTGCTTCGCAGCGCTTGAACTTAAAAAAGTGTCCTGTGCGGCCTTCTCGCAGCGCTTTGGCGAGATAACGCGTTTGCGGCCAATCCTCGTCTCGCACGCGCCAGTCGTCTTGGTTTTCGGGGTGCCAGCTAAATCCGCCTCCGTTTTTGCCTCTAAAACGAGAGATGCGCATGAGAGTCCAGTCTACATAATGGATAATGTCGCTACCAAAGCGAAACTCGCCGCCGGGTTTTAGGACGCGGTGAACCTCTCTGAGGAAGGCCTCATTTATCAGGCGGCGTTTGTGGTGCTTGGATTTTGGCCAAGGGTCGGGAAATAAAACGAACAGCTTATCAAGGCTTGCATTGGGTAGGGCGCCGAGTACATCGCGCGCGTCGCCATGCTGGAGCCGCACATTTTTAAGGCCAAGCTCTGATATTCCAGTCAACGCCTTGGCGACCCCGGGTTCAAAAGGTTCTGCGCCAAGAAGGGCGACATCGGGATTATGCTCGGCTTGCCACAATAAATGCTCGGCTCCACCAAATCCAATTTCAAACCATATCTCTTTAAAGGTGTTTAATCCTTTTAACGGCGCCGCCATAGCTGTGCAGTCAATCTGAAGTTTCGGGTAAAGCTCAGCATATAATTTGGATTGCGCAGGCGAAAGCGGACGGCCTTTGGCTCGGCCAAAGGTACGAAACTTATCAGGATCAGCATCTCTTAAGTAAGGTTTTGATGGTATTGAACTCATGCGCGTGTCCTAACGAACACGCGCCAGATTTAAAAGGCCCAAATCCGACCTCAAAACCAGTTTTAGAGTTAGTCTTGATCTTTGGCGAGTGAACGTGCGAGTTCCAAAATCTGGCGGCGAACCGCTTTATTTTTGATCTGCGACACAGCTGTTGCCAAAGCGACACCGTCAGAACTTTTAATAAAGTCATAGACAATGGGAGTTTGGTCACCTTCTGAGAATTCGGGCGCGTCATATTTATGCTCGCCTGTCAGTCCATCAAAGAAAAAATTAACAGGGACTGTCAAAACTTCAGCCATACGCCATAAGCGGCTTGCACCGACACGGTTAGTCCCGCGTTCGTATTTTTGGACTTGCTGGAATGTAACTCCTAATTCTTCACCAAGTTTTTCTTGGCTCATTTTTAATACTTGGCGCCGCACGCGAATGCGACTGCCAACATGCGTGTCAACCGGATTGGCTGATCTTGGTCCATCTTTTGTGGCCATATATTTTCCTCAGTTGTTGGCTTCAAGGTGCCCCCACCTCTCAACTATGATCTCAAATAAAGTCAGACTTATGTGCCCGACTCCGTTGAAGAGCGTACAGTAAACAGCTCGCGAAATTTATCAAGAACAGAAACCAAATGTTGTAACCAAAAAATAAAGGACGTGAAATGGGTTTGGGAAGCTGGGTGTCTAGGGCCATTCTTGCATCGGGTTCAGCCCGTACGTACCATCGGCCGTACGGGTCTATTACGCCTGAAATGCCATTCCCAGCTGAGCGTATTATTGGCAAACCTTCTTCTATTGCGCGGTAAGCGGCTTGGTTGGCATGTTGGCGCGGACCAGAGCTTTTGCCGTACCAACCATCATTAGATTGGTTGAGTATCCATTGCGCAGGCTCACCAATTTTAGGGCGCGGGGTCATGGCTGAGAAAATAATTTCGTAACACACTTGCGGGCTTAGCCGCGGAAGGCCAGGGAAGTCGGCCAAGACTTTTTTTGGCGCGGGTGAGATAGACGCCATCGCTGTGCTGAGCGGGCTAACCCCGCGGTTCTCAACCCATTTGCCAAAAGGAATATATTCGCCAAAAGGCACGAGAAGGGATTTATCATTCATGGCCTCAATGGCGGCTGATCCATCTGGTCCAAAGCTTATGGCCGCAGATGTGTTGTAATAATCTTCAACAGTTTCACCTTTAAGGTTAGGGCGAGTTTCGCTGCGCAGTGAACTGGCGAGCCAGATCGGCGGGCTGTTATCAAAAGATAAAAAGAGATCGCTGACGGCGCGTATAAGCGGATCATTTTCTAAGGCTAGACCATTTATCGCGCCTTCGGGCCAGATAACATGCGTCACATCTTCCAGCTCAGGCGCCGCCGTTTGAGCGAGGTACTGATTGACAATATCGATTGACTTTACGGGGTCAAATTTATCAGACTGGTCAAAAGGTATTTGCACAATACGCAGATTAACGCCTTTATGGAACTCAAGGGGGCTTGCCGCCTGAAGCCGAGCAAAGCCAAATCCGTAAAGACCAACAAGCAAGATCAAAACAGCTATCCCTGCAGGTTTTTCCGTCCGTTTATCGCGGCCCATAAGGCAGTGACCAATGAATCCAGAAATTAGAAAGACCAAAAAGGTTAACCCGTAAATCCCAATAACGGCGGTAGATTGCGAAACATAACCGCCGGCTTTAAATATATATCCCGGCAAATTCCACGGAAAACCAGTTAACACATGACCTCGGGCAATCTCGGTCATAGAAAATAGGCTGGCAAATATAAAAACGGCCCAAAGGCCATGAGGCTTTAGCTTGGCATAAACATGTCCCGCGAGCATCCAGAACAGGGACAGCACAAAGCAAAGTCCCAGCACCATAGGGACCATAAGAGGTACATATTCTGGCCCGCGCGCGATAAATGCAGAGCCAATCCAAAAGATACCAAAGACGAAGTACCCCATACCAAACCACAGTCCAGTAGAACGGCATAGTTTTGCGGCGTTTACTTCAGCCTGTGCCTGTCTATCAAGCCTAAGGGCAAACGCGCCAAAGGCGAGCAGTGCGATCACCCAGACATAAAATGGCGCGAGTCCAAGGACCGCGACGGCGCCCAAGGTAAAGTCAATGCCGCGCCCGCGCCAGCCCGTTATGGCGAGGCCTCTCTCTATGCGCTGCGTCAGTGTCAATTTAGGTCTTTGAACGGGCTGCGTCCGGGTCGGCGCTAGGATGAGTTGCCCCTGCCGAAGGGGAGGGCTGCGCGGCTGTAGCGGTAGCCGCAAGATCGGCCTTTATTTTTCGCATATCCCGAATGCGCAGCCTTTTGACTCGGCGCGCATCGGCGTCGATAACTTCAAACTCAATGCCTTCGGGGTGTTTAATAACTTCGCCGCGCTCTGGCACGCGTCCTGCGAGGGTAAAGACAAGCCCGCCGAGAGTGTCGGCGTCGCTTTCCTCATCCACAGTCGCAAAATCGCGGCCGATTTTGTCTTCGCAGTCATCAATAGACATACCAGCGTCCGCCTCCCAAAATATCAGGCCGTTTTTACCCACGATTTGCTTGACCGCTGTGGAGGCTTCGTCATGTTCATCTTCGATATCACCGACAATCGGCTCGACTAAATCTTCTAACGTCACAATGCCGTCTGTGCCGCCATATTCATCAACGACAATTGCCATATGAATGCGCCGCGCTTGCATGCGGGCGAGTAGCTCTTCGGCGAGCATGGAGGGCGGCACGTAAAGCACAGGACGTAAAATGCCAGCGGCCACTTTTTTGGACGCATAGGTCTTTGCGTTGCGGCCTTTGGCATTGAGCATAAGAAGTGGCATGAGATCTTTAATGTGAATCATGCCGAGGGGCTCATCAAGGGTCTCTTTATAAACAGGCAGGCGTGAGTGAGCCGCCTCCTTAAATGCTACCGATAAATCATGCAGCCCTGTGTCGCGTTCAACACCGACAATATTGGCGCGCGGCACCATGACGTCCTCGACGCGCATGTGGTGAAAGCGCTCTGCGGCATTAATCATACGTTTGCGTGATTTTGTGTTTTGCGTATCCTCTGGCGTATCCTCGGTTTTGCGAAGAATTTTGCCTAGCCAGTTTTGGCCACTTGTAGCGTTAGACGTGTCGGTCATAATTTAAGCAAGTCTCGTGTTTTCATACGGATTGTCAATATGTAGCTGCGCAAGGGCCGCAATCTCTAAGGCCTCCATCTCGGCGGCCTGTGCCTCAGTTTGATGGTCATAGCCTTGAAGATGTAAAAAACCATGAATGAGAAGATGCGAGAGATGATTGGAAAGGCTCACGCCTTTATCCGCCGCTTCGCGCACTATCGTTTCATAAGACAGCACTATATCGCCGAGCAGGGGCGCGTCCGCTGGAAAGGACAGCACGTTCGTCGGCCCGTCTTTCTGGCGATAGTCTTTATTGAGCGTGGTCATTTGGGAATCATTTATGAGCGCAATAGACAGCTCTCCATTTCGAATGCCGTCAAGCGTCAGAACGGGTGCAAGCTGCGCGGCTACCCAGTCTTCATCATTGGCTTTGCTAACGGCATCCCAAAGCTCAGACTGCACAGCCACATCTATGCTTAATTTTCCAGAGATTAAACTTGGAGGCTCCATTAGAGTTTTTTAAGTCCGTTCTTAAGCGGCTTATCATTATTATTCGCCTTGGCGTCTTTTTCATAGGCATTGACGATTTTGCCGACCAAAGGATGGCGCACCACATCAGACGCAAGGAATGTCGTGGCTTTAATGCCTTTGATGCCGCCAAGAATACCAAGCGCATGGGCCAGCCCGCTTTGAACATTATAGCCCAAATCAGATTGGCCGGGGTCGCCCGTAACGGCATATTTCGCGCGCTCACCCAGCCGTGTGAGTATCATTTTCATTTGCGGCACAGTCGCGTTCTGGGCTTCATCAATGACAACAAAAGCATCAGATAATGTGCGCCCGCGCATAAAGGCCACGGGGACGACTTCAATCTCTCCGCTGGCTCTGCGCCGCTCGACGTCTTCGCGGCCTAACACCATATTCAGCGCGTCCCATATGGGCTGCATATAAGGGTCGACTTTTTCGTTAAAATCACCAGGCAAAAACCCAAGCCGCTCGCCTGCATCCACTGCGGGGCGGCACGCAATAAAGCGCGCGACTTCCCCGCGCGCCAGAAGGCTCGCGCCGTAAGCGGTGGCCAGAAAGGTCTTGCCCGTCCCCGCAGGGCCAACGCCAAAGTTAATCGTGTTCTGTTGCAGGGCTTTGATAAATTCTTCTTGGCGCGGCGTCTTGGGCACAATCGGCGCGCGGCGCGGGAAGGGGATCACGGCATCGGCAGAGGCGGCTTTCACCTTGCCGTCACCCACGGCCCGAATAAGCGCGCGAATATCGGCGGCCGAGCAGGGCCAGCCGCGTTCAAGGCGCTGGTAAATCTCGCGCACAATTTCTGCGGCTCGCGCACGGTTTGGCCCGTCGCCATTAATATGCACGCTCGCGCCGGGCGCCTCGACATAAACGTCAAAGGCGTCCTCAATGAGCGCGAGATTGGCGTGATTAGCTCCGCAAAGCTTGCGCACCATATCGGCGCTATCAAATTGGAGAATGTCGGTTTGTGTGCTCATATATTTTCACTCATATAGAGTGTGAGGGCGTTTGGAAATAAAAAGTGAGGCCGTTGTGCAGAAGATATCAGAAAAGCTTACGTCTAATAGGCCTGAGCTGCCGGCTCTTTTAAAAGAGATACGGCTGTGTCGCCATTGCGCATCTTGTACGCCGCCCCTGCCTGTGTCGCCCAATCCTATTTTGCAGGCCACGAGCCTTTCTAAAATTCGGATTATTGGCCAAGCCCCGGGAACGCTGGCGCATGGAAGTGGCCGTCCTTTCACCGATCCCTCAGGCGTGCGCCTGCGTGATTGGCTAGGCGTTGATGAAGACGCGTTTTACAACACAGATAATTTTGCCGTTACGCCCATGGGGTTTTGTTTTCCGGGTCAAGATAGCAAAGGCGGGGATTTACCGCCGCGCAAAGAATGCGCGCTGCTGTGGCAAGACAGCTTGTCCGCCGCCTTGCCAAATGTAGAGCTCACATTGTTAGTGGGTTCATATGCGGTGACACATTATCTCGGCTCGCGCGCCGAGCGTACGCTGACAGAAACGGTTGCAAAATGGCAAGACTTCGGCTCAAGTCTCCTGCCTATGCCGCATCCCAGCTGGCGCAATAATGGCTGGATAAAAAAACATGACTGGTTCGCGGAGGAACTTGATTATTTGAAAACGAGAGTTGCCGAGATAATTGGAACTTAACGCGCGGCCCAGCCGTCTGCCAAAACCCCTGTCAATGAATTGCGGCCTGCTTCTGTAATGAGCACAGGGACAATCTTTCCAATAATCTCATCAGGCCCGTCAAAATGCGTGCCTTGCAGATAAGGCGCGCGGCCAAAGAGCTGCCCGTTATCGCGCCCGCCGTTCTCCACCAGCACATCAAGCGTCTTACCAATCATGGATTTATTGAACGCCATTTGCTGTGTGTAGAGCAGGTCTTGCAGGCGTTTTAGGCGCTCTGATTTAACGTCCTCTGGCACTTGGCGCGGCAGGCTTGCGCCGGGGGTTCCGGGGCGGGTCGAGTATTTAAATGAAAAACTGCTGCAATAGCCAATTTCTTCCACGCATTTCATCGTCTGCTCAAAATCGGCCTCTGTTTCGCCCGCGAAGCCAACGATGAAATCACCCGACAGCGCAATGTCTGGCCGCGCTTTCCGAATTTTCTCAATCAGCGTTTTATACTCCGCATATGTATGGCCGCGGTTCATCGCCCGCAGCACGCTATTACTGCCCGCTTGGATGGGCAGGTGCAGATA